>CAZWWQ010000001.1:0-9088 GCA_964637685.1 uncultured Bdellovibrionales bacterium
ATTTTATTTGAGAATCTACTATAAATAAGAGATAAATATAGATTTAATTTTTATAAAAAACTATGTTACAAATTATTCTATATATTTTATTAGGTTTATTGGCTGGAACTGCCAGTGGTTTAATTGGAATTGGTGGTGGTGTAATTATTGTGCCAATTTTGGTTTTTGTTTTTGGTTTTTCGGAACATATTGCTCAAGGTACAACTTTAGCTCTTATGATTCCACCAATCGGAATTTTAGCGGTTTATGAATATTATGAGAAAAGTTTTATTAATTGGCCAGTGGCGGCATTTATTTGTCTTGGATTTGTTGTTGGTGGTTTTTTAGGATCTAAAGTAGCTGTTGATCTTTCTAATGGAGTTTTACAAAAAATATTTGGTATCGCTATAGTAGTCATTGGTTTATACATGATTATAAAAAGATAAAAATAATTTTATGCTAATAACTTCAGCCCAATTCATTAAGGGAATTACTCAGTCGGATAAAGTTTTGGAGAATAGTCTTCCTCAAGTGGCTTTTATGGGTCGTTCTAATGTGGGAAAGTCTAGCGTGATTAATTCATTAACAAGACAAAAAAAATTAGCCCGAACCAGTAATTATCCTGGACGAACACAAGAAATAAATATCTTTCTTATCAATAAATCTTTTTATCTTTTAGATTTACCGGGTTTTGGTTATGCCAAAACCTCAAAAGAGAAACGCCTAGAATTGCAGGATATTATTTATGGTTATTTGTTTGAATCTTTATATGTTCAAAAAAGGGTAGTGCTCATTATTGATGCTAAAGTTGGTCCTACGGAACTTGATTTAGAAATACTTAAATTATTAGAGGAACATAAAAAGAAGGTTGTTATTGTAGCGAATAAAATTGATAAAGTTAAACCGTCATTTCTAAAAAAACAGCTAATGAAGATACAAAAAGTTGTTGGTCCTTATAAAATAATAGCTTATTCCGCTCAGAAAAATAAAGGAAGAAAAGAATTGTTGCGGGAAATTATGTGAATTTTGTTTAGAAGAAAAGAGAAAAAGAAAAGATTAAAAACCGTTGCTTAAGAGCAACGGTTTTTAAAAAGTTTTTTAGCAGATTAGTAGAAAATTTATTTAGCTGTGGATGAGAAAGAAGCTCGGAGTTCAGTTTTGGCGGCTTCAATAGAATTTTTGAAAGTTTCTCTAACAGCGAGAGCTTCACTTTTTTTACTTTCTTTAAGGGTAGTTAATTCATTTTTGATGGTGTTAATAGTTTTTCTGCTAGCTTGAAATTTTGTGCGAGCTGTTTTTATGGCATTACGATAATTTTTTCTAATTTCTTTAGCTTCCTTACCATTAGCACAATCGGAAGTAACTTGATCGAGAATAGAAGAAACCGTGTTGGCATAAAGGGTCATTTGAGTATCAATTTCATTCTTTCTTGATTCAAACTTGTTTTTAATGGCTGTTCTAAAATCAGCAATAATTTTATCCATAGCAGTATTTCTAGTGTCAATAGCTGTTTGGACGGATTGTTCAAATTTTTTCACAGCGGTTTTTTGCTCATCTGTTTGAGCCTTAGCTTCTAATTTTTTCCAAGCTTCAGCTAATTTAGCTTCTTTGTTCTCTCTATTTTGATTCGTTTGAGATAATCTAGTTGTTCTTCTTTGCTTTATCTTGTTTTCTGTAGCAGTTCTTTTTTGGTTTTGTCGAGTGATTTGGTGGGCAAGACGATTTTTTATTTTTTCTGATTGGCTAGCAATGGCTTGACAAATTCTTTCTGTTTTTTGTGTTTGCAGTGCTTCCTTTTTATCAGTTACTAGTGTTTTTATGACCTTTTTCTTGGCACTTGTGTTTATTAAAGGAATTTTATTAGTAATAGCTGAAGAAACTAGGGGAAAAGTAAAGGCAAGAGTCAAAAAAGAAAATAAAAACAATTTTAGAATTTGTTTATAATGTATCTTCATTGGATAAATTATTAATTTGATTAAGATTTTCTTCATCAGCTGATAAATCAAGATTAGTGTCTGTAAACTCTTTATCTAGATTATCCTCTGATAGAGAATCGTTTAAGATACCATTGATTGATGAATCAATAGATTTATCTCCGGTAATAGGTGATGTGGTGCGGATGGATTTTGGTGGTATATCTGGATTGGGTCCTGGAATTGGGCGAGGAGCGTTAGCCACTGGAATGGTAGAGGAAGAATTGTGGAAAAAAACAAAGCCTACTCCCAAGAAAGCGACAATGGATAAAGTAGCTAAAATTAATTTTGATTTTTGTTGCATAGACTTAAGGTTTATTTTTAAAATTTATAAATTTAAGGTAAATTTTTAATTTTAAGCATCGACCAAAACTAAAATTAAAAATTGATAATTTTTGGTTAAAAAATAATCTGAATATTTTGAACTAAACCGATTATAGTATAGAATAAAAAATTGATTTTGGCTAGAGTGAAAAAATAATAACTGGAAGTTAGTTTTGGATGGGTTATTAACATATTATATTTATGTGTTAGAATAAAGATATAAATAAGTAACTATAAAAAAACGTATGAAGATAAAAGATATTATGACCGAGGATGTTTTATTTGTTGATGAAGAAAAACCGATTTCGGAAATAGCCGAAATTATTTCTAAAAATAAAATTCATGGAGTTCCAGTGTTAGATAAGGAGAACAAGGTAGTAGGTATTATAACGGAAACCGATTTTTTCACTAAAGATTCTTCTAATATGGTATATATGCCTTCCCTGATTGATTTTATCAATAAGGGGAAAATGAATTATTCGGAAGATGAAAAAGAAACCGTACACGCAGTATTAAATGCTAAAGCTAAAGATATAATGAGTCCTAAGTGCGAAACAGTTTTGCCGGATATGGAAGTGGCTGATTTTGTTAAGCTAATTAAAGAAAGGAGTTTTAATTCTTACCCAGTAACTAATGCCGAAGGTGTATTATTGGGAATTATTACAGTAGCTGATGCAATCAAACTACTTTAAGAAAGCAAAAGAGAGAGCTTGAAAAAAGAAATTTAAAACTACCTATTTTGACAAAGAGTAAATTATGATATATAATATAGTTAATAAGGATAAGAATGATTCACTTTATTATTAAATAATAAAGTGAGCTGAGGTAAAACGGTCGATCTTTTAAAATTCTTAACTTTATTGTCTATATTTCTGTAAAAACAGAAATAATAATTCTTAATATCGATTAAAAATATGGCAGAACAAGTAAGCGACAAAGAGTTTGTTGAATATGTCGTTAAACAAATTGTAAATCATCCAGAGGATGTAAAAGTAGAAAGAAAGATTGATGAAATGGGAGTTCTCATAGCATTAGATGTTAATGCTGAAGATATGGGAATGATCATTGGTCGTGAAGGGGCAACCGCTAAAGCGCTGAGAACCCTTTTGAGAGTTATTGGTGCTCGTAATAATGCTAGAGTTAATCTTAAAATTAACGAACCAGAGGGAAGTGAAAGAAGTGAAAGACCTGAAAGAAAAATTGATACTGAAAAAAAGAGAAGTATTGATGAAGTAGTTGGTGATATTGAAGTTTAAAGAATATCTTTTTAAAAGACTCCTATAGAAGGGAGTCTTTTTTTTATTTTTTTAAATGTGTTATTATAAAAGTAATAATGAAAGATAATTAATAAAAGCAGAAAAACTTAATCTTTATGCAGTTTGATATTATTACTATTTTCCCCCATATTTTTAAGTCTTACTTTTCAGAATCTATTATTGCCCGAGCGCAAAAAGAAAAGCTTATTCAAATTAAAGTGCATAATTTGAGAGATTATTCTCAGGACAAACACAAGCGAGTAGACGATACTCCTTATGGAGGAGGAGCAGGAATGGTGATGAAGGTATCTCCGCTTTATCGGGCAGTAGAGGCGATTAAAAAAGAAAAACCTAAGGCTAAAGTAATTTTATTTTCGGCGAAAGGTCAAAAATATACTCAAGTGGATGCTCGACGTTTAGCAAAAGGTAATGATTTGATTTTTATTTGTGGACGTTATGAAGGAGTAGACGAGCGAGTAGCTAAGCATTTAGCAGACGAAGAGCTATCTGTTGGAAATTATGTTCTTACAGGAGGAGAAATTCCAGCTATGGTGGTTCTTGATAGTGTTGCTAGATTAATTCCAGGTGTTTTAGGTAATCCAAAATCTCTAGAGGAAGAAAGCTTTAATGTTAATACTAAAACTACTCTTGAATATCCTCAATATACAAAACCAAAAGAATTTAGAGGTTGGAAAGTTCCAGAAATATTATTATCTGGTAATCATGAAAAAATTGAACAATGGAGAAAAGAAAAATCTAAATAAAAAAAGTTATGTATTATGTTAAAAGTGAAGACTAGAGAAATAGATAAAAAAGTGCTTTTTATATTAGGAATACTTTTAGCTTTTGGTTTGACTATGATTGCTTCGGCGGGAATAGTTTATTCACGAGTTCACTTTGAAGATCCTTATTATTTCTTTAAACATCAAATTTTTTATGGCATTTTTCCTGGTTTGATTTTACTTTATTTAAGTCAAAAAATAAATTATACTTTTTGGAAAAAAATCGCTACTCCGTTGTTTTTGATAAGTATTATTTTTTTGATTTTGGTTTTTATTCCTGGTTTTGGAAGGAAAATATATGGGGCTAAACGTTGGATTAGCTTGGGATTATTTTCTTTTCAACCAGCAGAAATGTTAAAGTTAACAATTATTATTTATTTAGCAGCTTGGCTAGAGGATAAAGTAGAAATAGTTAAAGATTTTTCCGAAGGATTATTACCATTTCTTATTGTTGTTGGATTAATCAGTTTTCTTTTAATAAAGCAACCAGATATTGGTACTTTAGGGGTAATAATTTTGGTTTCTTTTTCTATTTTTTTTGTTTCTGGAGCTAAAATTTCACATTTGATTTTAGTAAGTGTAGCAGGAATAATAGCTATGATAGCCTTGGTAAAAGCAGAGGCTTATCGAATGAACAGATTTTTAGTATTTTTACATCCAGAATTAGACCCTCAAGGAATTGGTTATCAAATTAATCAAGCCTTGATGGCGATTGGTTCTGGTGGTATTTTAGGAGTAGGGTTAGGGCATAGCTTACAAAAAATTAATTATTTACCCGAACCAGTGGGTGATTCTATTTTTGCTGTTATAGCAGAAGAATTAGGATTGATAGGTTGTCTAGCTTTAATTTTTCTTTTTATTATGTTGTCTGTTAGAGGTTTTAGAATAGCCAAAAAAGCTCCTGATCAATTTTCTAAGTTAATGGCTGTAGGAATAGTCAGTTGGATTGTTTTTCAGGCTTTTATTAATATTGCGGCTATTTCTGGATTAATTCCTTTGACGGGTATTCCCCTTCCTTTTATCAGTTATGGAGGAACTTCTATTATTTTTTTAATGATAGCTATGGGTATATTATTGAATATCTCTCGTTACACACAAGAATAATTAAATAAAGCTTATAATTTTTTAAACTAAATTAATTTATGAGAATAGTTTTAACTGGAGGAGGAACGGGTGGACATATCATTCCTCTTATTGCCGTGGCTCAAAAAATAAAAGAAAAAAATCCAGAAACCCAATTTTTATTTATCGGTCCTCGTGGTATTTTGGAAAAAAAGTTAATGGAAGCTCAGGGTATTCCTTCAAAGTATGTATTGGTAGGAAAGTTGCGACGTTATTTTTCCTTTCGTTATTGTATAGATATTTTTAAAGTTCCTTTAGGAATTATTCAAGCTTTAGTTTATCTACTTTTTTATATGCCCGATGCTATCTTTTCTAAAGGTGGTTATGCTTCTTTCCCGGTGGTAGTAGTGGGTTGGCTTTATCGTATTCCTATTTTAATTCATGATTCTGATGCTAACCCTGGTTTAGCTAATACTTTTTTAGCTAAATTTTCAGATAGAGTAGCTGTTTCTTATGCCCGAGCGGAAAAATATTTTTTAGCTAAAAAAGTAGTTTTAACCGGTAATCCTTTGCGAGCGGATATCAATCAAGGAGAGGCTCAAAAGGCTCGAGAAAAATTTTCTTTATTGGAATCAAAAAAAGTAATTTTTGTTTGGGGTGGCTCACAAGGAGCTCAAGCTATTAATAATAAAATTTTAGATATTTTGCCAGATTTATTAAAACGTTATCAAGTAATTCATCAAACAGGAGAGAAAAATTTTAAAGAGGTAGAGCATAAAGCTGGAGTATTGGGTATAAAAAATGGTCGGAGAGGATATTTTGCCTTACCTTTTATCGAGGAAGGTTTAAAAGATATTTTAGCAGTAGCTGATTTAATAATTTCTCGTTCTGGAAGTAATTCAATATCAGAAATAGCGGCTAATGGCAAGGCTTCTATCATTATTCCTTTAGCTAATTCAGCTAATAATCATCAGCGCATGAATGCTTATGCTATTGCCAAAACTGGTGGTTGCATAGTATTGGAAGAGGCTAATTTAGGGGCAACAATGCTTTTTGATAAAATAAACAAAATTATGAATGATGCTGAATTAAAAGAAAAGTTAGAAAAAAATGTGAAAAAATTTTATCATCCAGAAGCTGCAGAAAAAATAGCCGATGGAGTCTTGGGTATGCTTAAATAAAAAATAATTTTTAAACTGACAGAGAGTTTTTAAAAAAGTAAGGATAAATATATGGATACGGACTTAACTAAAATTAAAAAAGTTTATTTTATTGGTATTAAAGGTTCTGGAATGATAGCCTTGGTTCAAGTTATGCAAAATCAGGGGATAAAAGTTATTGGTTCAGATATAGCGGAAGAATTTTTTACGGATAAAATTTTAGAGCGTTTAGGGATTAATTATCATGTCGGGTTCAGAAAAGAAAACATAAAGAATGATATTGATTTAGTTGTTTACTCTACGGCTTATAATGAAGATAATAATATTGAAGTAGCCGAATCCCAAAAGAAGAAGTTAAGAATGAAAAGTTATCCAGAAATGTTGGCTTATCTATTTAATCAAAAAACAGGAATAGCAGTGGCTGGAACGCACGGTAAAACAACAACCACCGCCTTATTAGCAGAAACACTCAAGCAAGCGGGAGTCCATCCCAGTGCGATAGTGGGGAGTCAAGTAATTAACTGGGGAGGAAATGCCTTGATTGATCAAGGAAAATATTTTGTGGCGGAAACAGACGAATATCAAAATAAATTAAGATTATATAATCCTCAAATAGTTGTACTCACCAGTGTCGATTGGGATCATCCAGATTTTTTTAAAACTTTTTCTCAATATAAAAAAACTTTCAAGGAATTTGTGCAACGCATTCCTCAAGAAAGTTTTCTAGTGGCTTGGGGAGATAACCCAGCTGTTCTAGAAGTAGTTCAATCAGCTCAATGTAAGGTAATTACTTATGGTTTTTCTCCACAGTGTGACTATCAAATTATTGCTAACCAGCTAGTTAATTTGAATAAAGAAATAAAAATTCAAGAATTTATTGTTGCTAAAAATGGAAAAAGGCTAGGAACATTTAAAACTACTCTATTAGGAAAACATAATTTATTAAATGGAACAGCAGTAGTAGCAGTGGCTTATGAATTAGGATTGAATTTAGAAGAAATAAAAAAAGCTAGTTTAAATTTCAAAGGAACTAAGCGACGTTTAGAATATGTAGGGAAAATAAAAGGAAAAGTTATTTATGATGATTATGCTCATCATCCTAAGGAAATAGAAACTACTTTAGCAGGAATTAGAGAAATATATCCAAAAGAAAAAATTTGGGCTGTTTTTCAACCGCATACTTTTACACGAACCAAAGCTTTTTTAGGCGAGTTTTCAAATAGTTTTATCTTTGTGGATAAAGTTATTGTATTGGATATCTATGGTAGTGCCAGGGAAGTTAAGGGTGGAGTACACAGCCAAGATTTAGTTAGATTAATTAATCAAAGGAGAAATAAAAAAGCTCAATACAAAGCCACTATAGAAGAAGCGGTTAATTATTTAAAGAGAAAAGTTTATCAATACGATAAATTAATTACTTTGGGTGCTGGTGATGTTTGGGAAGTGGGAAAGAAATTAAAAGATAACTAAAAAGTAATTTATGTTAAAGATTCAAGAAAATATTGTTTTAGCACCTTTTACTACTTTTAAGGTGGGTGGTCCAGCTCAATATTTTATAGCAGTGAGTTCAGAAAAAGAACTTTTAGAGGCAATAGAATATGCCCAAGAAAAAAAATGGACCATTTTTATTTTAGGAGGTGGAAGTAATATTTTGATTAATGATCAAGGTGTTTCTGGTTTGGTAATAAAAATGAATAAAGCCGTTAAAGAAAAGGAAGCTATAAAGTTGTTAGAAGACAACAGAATTAGATGTTGGGCGGGAAATAGCTTAACTCAAGTGGTTAATTTTTCTTTGGCTAATGAATTAACTGGTCTTGAATGGGCGATGGGAATTCCTGGGAGTGTTGGCGGTGCTTTACGAGGTAACGCTGGAGCTTATGGTAAATGTATATCTGATAAAGTAAAAGAGATAAGAGTGTTAGATAAGATAAATAAAGAAATCCAGCTTTTTAAAAAAGAGGATTGTTATTTTGAATATAGAAAAAGTATTTTTAAAAAAGAAAAACGTTTTATTATTTTAGGAAGTATTTTTCAATTAGAAAAAGGAGAGAGGTTTAAAATAAAAGAAAATCTAGAAAAAATTATTCAACAACGACAAAAAAAATTACCTTTAGAATTTAGCGCTGGCAGTTTTTTCCAGAATCCTTTTGTAAATAATGAAAAATTAATTAAACAATTTGAACAAGAACGAAAGGTAAAGATACGTGATAATAAGATTCCTGCTGGTTGGTTAATTGAAGCCGTTGGATTAAAAGGAAAAAAAATAGGAGGGGCTCAAGTGAGCGAAAAACATGCTAATTTTATTATTAATAATGGAGATGCTACAGCAAAAGAAATTATAATATTAGCTAGTTTAATTAAAACAAAAGTGCGTGATAAGTTAGGTGTTCAATTAAAAGAAGAAGTGCTTTATGTAATATAGAAGCTTCTATATTACATTGCTATTCCGCCTCTCTCATTGTCATTCTGGAATTAGTTCAGCATCTTGTGGGTTAGAGTACCCACAAGGAGATCCTGAAACCCCCACCAAAACGGCGGGTAATTTATTCACC
>CAZWWQ010000001.1:9188-18804 GCA_964637685.1 uncultured Bdellovibrionales bacterium
CCAAAACGGCGGGTAATTTATTCACCTTCGGTGAATAAATTATACTTTGACGAAGGTGTTTTTTTTTGGTAGAGTAAAAAGGTTAAGGTGGTAAAAAAGTCTTTCTTAAAAAATATCAAGTATTATGTTTGTATCATTTATCAATAAATTTTTTGGTTCCAATGAAAAAGAAATTGCTAAGTTAAAGCCTGTTATAGAAAAAATAAATAATTGGGAAAAGACCATTAAAAAATTATCAGATGAAGAAATAACTAACAAGGCGGAGGAATTTAAAAAAAGAATAAAAAATGGAGCCACACTAGATGAATTATTGCCCGAAGCTTTTGCTGTTGTGCGTGAAGCCGCTTGGAGAGTGATGAAAGAGCGTCCTTATGATGTACAATTGATGGGAGGAATTGTTTTGCATAAAGGTAAAATTGCTGAAATGAAGACAGGTGAAGGAAAAACGTTAACTTCAGCTTTAGCTATTTATTTAAATGCTTTATCGGGTAAGGGAGTGCATGTGGTAACGGTAAATGATTATTTAGCTAAACGTGATTGTAATTGGATGGGTGCTGTTTTTAGTTTTTTAGGTGTGTCAACAGCTTGTATTATTCATGATAATTCCTATCTTTATCAACCTCAAAAAATAGATAAAAATGAAGTTAGTGTAGAGATGGAAAATTTACAGATAATTTCTCGTCGAGAAGCTTATGCTGCGGATATTACTTATGGAACTAATAATGAGTTTGGTTTTGATTATTTACGGGATAATATGGTACAAGATTCTTCTCAAATGGTGCAACGAAAATTAAATTATGCCATTGTTGATGAAGTAGACTCAATTCTAATAGACGAGGCTAGAACACCATTAATTATTAGTGCTCCTGATACAGAATCAACTAAAATGTATCAACAGTTTGCATCTTTAGTACCAAAATTAAAAAAAGGTAAAGATTTTGAAATAGATGAAAAAATGAAAGCAGTAACTACAACAGATGTGGGTATTTCTAAGTTAGAAAAATGGCTAAATGTAGGTAATCTTTATGAGTCAGGAAAGATGAGTTATGTCCATCATCTGGAGCAGGCCTTAAAAGCCCAATTTATTTTTCAACGTGATCGTGATTATGTAGTAAAAGATGGAGAAATTATTATTGTGGATGATTTTACTGGACGACTTATGGCAGGTAGGCGTTATAGTGAGGGATTACATCAAGCTATTGAAGCTAAGGAAAAAGTAAAAGTGCAAAAAGAATCTCGAACATTAGCTACTATTACTTTTCAAAATTATTTTCGTATCTATGAAAAATTAGCAGGTATGACAGGGACAGCTGTTACTTCTGCAGAAGAATTTAGTAAAGTCTATGAAATTAATGTAGTAGAAATTCCTACTAATAAGCCCTTAATTAGAAAGGATATTCCTGATGTTGTTTATAAATCAGAAAAAGGAAAGTTTAAGGCGATTGTGGAAAAAATAAAAAGTATTAATAATTCTGGACAACCTGTTTTGGTGGGAACTATTGCAATTGAAAAATCAGAATATCTAAGTGCTTTATTGCAACGTTCTGGAATTAAACACGAAGTATTAAATGCTAAACATCATGAAAAGGAAGCTTCTATTATTGCTAATGCTGGACAACGAAATGCTGTGACGATTGCTACCAATATGGCGGGTAGAGGAACAGATATTAAATTGGGAAAAGGAGTTAAAGGGGTAGGAGGATTGTTTATCTTAGGTACAGAACGTCATGAAGCTAGAAGGATTGATAATCAGTTACGAGGGCGAGCAGGACGACAAGGTGATCCAGGCGCTTCACAATTTTTTGTTTCTTTAGAAGATGAATTAATGCGTCGTTTTGGGGGAGATAAATTGATTAAAATGATGGATACGTTGCATCTTCCTGAGGATCAGCCAATTCAAAATAAAATAATCTCTAAAACCATCGAAAATGCTCAATCAAAAATTGAAGGATTTAATTTTGATATTAGAAAACATGTTTTAGATTATGACGATGTAATTAATAAGCAGCGAGAAGTTATTTATAAGCAGCGAAAAGAGGTTTTAAAGGCAAAAGAAACTAAAAATATAATTCTAGAGTATATTAATGAAGAGATAAAAAATGTAGTGGCTGCTCATTATATTTCAGAAAAAGAAACTTGGGATACACAGAAAATATGTGATAATATTAAGAACAATATTGATATTCCACAGATAGTGCAGATAAAACTAAATGAAATCAAAGAAGATAAAGTTAAGAACCAAGCAGAAAAAAACGGATCCATGATTGAATATTTAATTGGTTTTGCTAAAGAAGCTTACAATAAAAAAAGACAAGAAATAGGAGTGGATAATGTAAATAATGTTGAACGATCTATTATTCTACAGACTGTAGATACTATGTGGATGAATCACTTAGACGAAATAGATTATTTGCGTGAGGGAATTGGTTTGCGTGGTTATGGACAGAGAGATCCTCTTGTGGAATATAAAAAAGAAGCTTTTCTGTTGTTTTCTCACTTACTAAACAATATTAGAGCTACTATTGTGCAGACTATTTTTAAAATTAATATAACGGTAGCACCAGTAGAAGAAAAGAAAGAATTATTAACGGAAGGACTTGATTATCATGGTGGTGGGGAGATTCAACAATTTTCAACAACGCCAGAAGAAAAACTCAGTAATAATAAAAATACAGGAAAGAAAAAAGTCCCTAAAAAACAGCAACCAATTATAAATAAAGAAAAAATAGGGAGAAATGACCCTTGTCCTTGTGGAAGTGGGAAAAAATATAAAAAATGTTGTGGAAAATAAGGAATTAATATTTAATTTAAGAAAATTTATATGCAAATAATTATTGGTTCAAAAAATAAAATAAAAGTAGAGGCTTTAAAGGAAATCATTCAAAACTATGAAAAATTAAAAAATGCTGTTATTATTAGTAAAGAAACGACATCTGGAGTTGTTGACCAGCCTAAATCTTTAGAAGAAACGATTAAAGGAGCGATAAATAGAGCTAAGAGAATATTTAAAGATTGTGATTATAGTTTTGGAATAGAATCAGGTTTAATGCAAATATCACAAACTGAATCAGGTTATATGGATGTTTGTGTTTGTGCTATTTATAATGGCGAGAAAATTTATTTAGGTTTTTCTTCCGCTTGGGAAGTCCCATCTTTGATAATGCAATTTATAATAGAGGAAGATTTAAATATGAGTGAAGCAGCTTTAAAGGCTGGCTTGACAAAAAGTTTAAATATTGGTTCAGAAGAAGGATTGATAGGAATTTTGAGTAAAGGTAAATTAACTAGAAAAGAATATACTAAAGAGGCTTTGAGAACAGCACTAATTCAACTGGAAAATTAAATAAAAAATTAAAAAAATAAAAATTGCATTTTAGAGAAATTAAGGTAAGATAAAGTTATGAATTTAAAAAAGAAGTTAAGATTAAAATTTATTGCTGTGATTATGCTGGCTCTTTTGGCCGGTTTAATTGCTTATCCACGGGCAATTAAAAAAGTTCCGCCTGTATATAATACATTAAATAAATTGAAAATAAGATTAGGATTGGATTTACAAGGAGGAATTCATTTAGAATATAAAGCTGATTTATCGCAAATTGAAGCTGGAAAGAAAAAAGAGGCTATGCAGGCCTTGCAGGATGTAATTGAGAGAAGAGTCAATGCTTTTGGTGTGGCAGAACCAGTAATTTATACAACTAAATCAGGATCAGAGGAAAGATTGGTTGTAGAATTGGCGGGAATAAAGGATATTGATCAAGCGAAAGCTATGATTAAGGAAACGCCGTTTTTAGAGTTTAAAGAAGAAGATCCTAATCAAAAAACAGATAAAATTCCTCAAGATGTTTTAGATAAAATGAATGCTAAAGCCAAAGTTAAAGCGGAAGATATATTAAAAAAAGTTTTAGCAGGGGCTGATTTTGGTAAATTAGCTAAGGAAAATAGTGAAGATCCTGGCTCTAAAGAAAAAGGAGGAGATTTAGGTTTTGTGAAAAAGGGAGTCTTTGTCCCTGCTTTTGATAAGGTTTTATTTGACGATAGTTTTAAGGATGGGACTATTTATTCAAAATTAGTAGAATCTCCTTTTGGTTGGCATATTATTAAAAAAATTAAAACGAAAAAAGAAGGAGGAAAGGTGGAAGTTCACAGTGCTCATATTTTAATTGCCAAACATAAGCAACCGATAATTCAAAAAAAGTACATTTCTACAGGCTTAAACGGAAAAAATTTAGAAGGAGCAAGTCTAGAATTTCAAAATCAAGGTCTTTCTGAGCCACAGGTGGCTTTACAGTTTGATTCCCAAGGAGCAAAATTATTTGCGGATATTACTAAAAAAAATATAAAAAAACAAGTGGCTATTTATTTAGATGGAAAAATAGTCAGTGCTCCGACAGTGCAAGCAGAAATAGATAATGGTCAAGCGGTAATTAGTGGTCATTTTACTTTACAAGAAGCTAAAAATTTAGTGAAAAATTTGAATGAAGGGGCATTGCCAGTGCCAATCAGTTTGGTTTCTCAACATTCTGTACAAGCTTCTTTAGGAAAGATATCTTTAGTGAAAAGTGTTAAAGCGGGAGCTATCGGTTTGGTAATAGTGATTATTTTTATGATTATTTACTATCGTTTTCTGGGCCTAATTGCTTCTATGGCTTTGCTAATTTATACAGCTTTAATGGTGGCTATTTTTAAACTTTCTACTTTAACTCCTTGGTCAATTACTTTTACTCTTTCGGGAATTGCAGGTTTTATCTTGTCTATTGGTATGGCGGTAGATGCCAACGTGCTTATATTTGAAAGAACTAAAGAAGAAATTAAAAATGGGCGTAGTGTGGTTAAAGCTATAGAAGAAGGTTTTCATCGGGCTTGGCCAAGTATTAGAGATGGGAATTATTCTACCATTATTACTTCTCTTATTCTAATTGGTATCGGAACTGGTTTCGTTAAAGGTTTTGCTATAATATTAGTCATTGGAGTATTGGTTTCTATGTTTACGGCGATCGTTTTAGTTAAAATTACGCTGACTTTTTTAAGTGGAGACTGGATGGAAAAAAGGCCTGGGTTAATTATTACAACTAAACCTAAAATTAATCATAAAGAATAAAATAATGTTAGCTATTATTTCAAAAAGAAAATATTTCTATTTTTTATCAGGAACGTTAGTTGCCTTAAGTTTGGTAGTTTTATTTACTTGGGGACTAAAATTTGGTATTGACTTTACTGGAGGGGCACAAATGAATATTCAGTTTGAAAAACAAGTTCCCTCTAAAGATAAAATTCAAGAATATTTAAAACCACTTAAGTTGGATAGTTTAACTATTCAATTAGCTGATAACAATCAGGCTATTTTGAAATATAAAAATTCTAATGATAAAATAAATACCCAAGTGTTGGAAGCTATAAAGAAAGAAAATCCGCAAGCTACTCGATTAAGCGTGGATTTCATTGGTTCTTCTGTTTCTGATCAATTAAAAAAGAACGCTGTGGAAGCTATTATTTTAGCGGTGTTCGGAATTGCTTTATATATTTCCTGGGCTTTTAGAAAAGTTTCTTATCCTATAAGGTCTTGGAAATATGGAATCGGAGCGATTATTGCTCTAGCTCATGATATTATTATTACTATTGGCGTTTTTGTTTTATTAGGAAGATATTTTGGTATAGAAGTGGGAGTACCTTTTATTGCAGCTTTATTAACTATTTTAGGTTATAGTGTTAACGATACAATAGTTGTTTATGATCGTATTCGAGAGAACTTAACTAAAGCTTCTAGTAAAGAAGATTTTGAAAATATAGTTAATCGTTCTTTGAACGAAACTCTAGCTCGTTCTATTAATACTTCTTTTACAGTGATTATTGTTTTGTTGGCTGTTATTTTTTTAGGTGGTATATCTATTAAATATTTTTCTATAGCCTTGCTTATTGGAGTAGTTTTTGGAACTTACTCTTCAATTTATGTAGCTTCTGCTTTAATGGTAACTATTTATAAACAACAAATTAAATCGTTAAAATAAGTTTAACTAATTATTAATTTATTAAAATTATGTTTAATCCTTTTAAAAAAGCCAAAAATAAAATTAGCTCTGCAACTATGAGTATGATGCAGAAGGTAGCGATGAAAAAATTAGCTAAAATGAGTCCACAAGAACAACAAAGATTAGCTAGAGAGGCTTTTAAGCCAGAAAATAAAGATAAGATGTTGGCGACTATGAAGCAAATGAGAAAATCAGGACAAATTACAGAAGCCCAATTTCAAATGGTGAAACAGAAGTTAGGAAAATAATCACCCCCTACTTACTTTAAAGCTAGATGTCTAAGTGGATAAAATATATGTTAAAAGAAGAAATAGTAAAAATTAAAAATAATTTTGAAGAAGAACTCAAAAAAGTAAACAATGTTGAGATGCTTTTTGAGTTAGAAAAAAAATATCTGGGAAGAAAAAGTAAGTTTTCAGACCTGTTAAAAAATCTTAAAAATATTAGTTCAGAAAAAAGAAAAACAGTAGGCGAGTTGGCTAATAACACAAAAAAAGAGTTGCTGAAAAAATTACAAACAAAAAAACAAGAAATAATAACGACTAATTTTGATTGGGAAAGAGAAAAAATAGATATTACTATTCCAGGAAAACAACAAGGTGTTGGACATTTAAATCCAATCTCTCTTGTGCGTTCTGAAATCGAGGATATTTTTTTGCGTATGGGCTATGAAATTTCTGATGGCCCAGAAATAGAAACAGAATTTTATAATTTTGATGCACTTAATATTCCGCAAGATCATCCAGCTCGGGATATGCAAGATACTTTTTGGTTAAAAGAACATATTCAAAAAGGTGATAAAAAAGAGCGGTTATCTATGCGAAGTCAAACTTCGGCAATGCAAGCCAGATATATGCAAAAACATAAACCACCCTTTCGTATTATTGCTCCAGGAAAATGTTTTAGAAATGAAGCAACTGATACCACTCATGAACATACCTTTTATCAGTTTGAAGCTTTGGTTGTAGGGGATGATATTAATGTGGGACATTTGAAATTTGTAGCTGAAACTTTTTTTTCTGAATTTTTTGCTCAAAAAGTTAAAATACGCTTGCGTCCAAGTTACTTTCCTTTTACAGAACCAGGGTTTGAATTTGATATTAGTTGTCTAGTCTGTGGTGGTAAAGGTTGTCGTGCTTGTCAAGGAAATGGTTGGTTAGAATTAGGAGGGGCAGGAATGGTTAATCAGAATGTTTTTGTTTCGGCTGGATATCCGCGAAATCGTTATACTGGGTTTGCTTGGGGATTTGGTTTTGAACGTTTAGCTATGATGAAATATAAAATAGATGATGTGAGACTTTTTCATGGAGGAGACTTAAGATTTATAAAACAATTTTAATAAGGTAAGTTTTTATGAAATATAGTTATAATTGGCTGAAAGAATTATCTGGAACTTCTGCAACGCCTGAAAAAGTGGCAGAACTTTTAACGATGCATTCTTTGGAGGTGGAGGGACTAGAAAAAATAGAATCAACTATGGAAAAAGTTGTGGCTGGAAAAATTTTAAATTTAAGAAAACATCCTAATGCTGATAAATTACAGTTAGTGGAAGTTAATGTAGGAAATAAGGAGTTAAAAATTGTTTGTGGAGCGGATAATATTAAGGTGGGGGATATGGTACCAGTGGCTTTAGTGGGGGCCAATTTACCCAATGGAATAAAGATTAAAAAATCCAAAATTCGGGGTGAAAAATCTTTAGGAATGCTTTGTGCTGAAGATGCGCTGGGACTAGGGACTAATCATGAGGGTATTTTATTATTGGATGAAAATTATCCAGTGGGAAAAGAAATTCAGAAAAAAAAGTTGACCAATAAAGATACGGCTTTAGAGATAAAAGTTTTACCTGATAGAGCCCATGATGCTATGAGTCATGTTGGTTTAGCTAGAGAAATAGCCATTTTAGAAAAGAGGAAATTTGATTATGATTTTGATGGGCTAAAATTAAAAACCAAGAAATCTAAGATATTAAAAGTGGAAATAAAAGCCAAAAAATTATGTCCACGTTATGTAGGAGTGGTAATGGAAAAAATAAAAATAAAAGAATCTCCTCTTTGGATACAGAATCGTTTGTTGACTGCTGGAATAAGACCAATCAATAATGTAGTGGATGCCACTAATTATGTGATGTTAGAATTAGGACAACCCTTACATGCTTTTGATTTGGAAAAAATAAAATCTTTATCCACAGGAGTTAAAAAATCAGCTAAAATTAGTGTCAGAAAAGCTCAAGATAAAGAGAAATTATTTTTATTAGATGCTACAGAAATTATTTTAACAGAAGATGATTTATTAATTACAGCCGAAAATAAGCCGTTAGCTCTAGCGGGTATTATGGGTGGTCGTGATAGTGGGGTAACAGAAAAAACCGAGACAATTGTTTTAGAAGCAGCTAATTTTCAAGCTACTAATATTCGGCGTAGCAGAAGTCATTTAAAGATTAAAACGGAAGCATCTGATCGTTTTGAAAAAAATATTGATCCTAACTTATGTGAAAAAGCGATGGTGCGAGTGATTGAAATATTAGAACATACAGCAGAAGCTCAATTAGAAGGAATCGTAGATATTTATCCAGAGCCAGTTAAACCTAGAAAAATAAAATTAAATTTGGTTTATGTCAATAAATTATTAGGAGAAGAAATACCCGCCTCCAAAGCTTTAAAAATTTTAAATGCTTTGGGAATTAAAACCAAGAAAAAACAAGAAGATATTGTTGATTGTTTTATTCCTACTATCAGGATTGATTTGACAACGTCAGAAGATTTAGTAGAAGAAATAGGACGTTTGTGGGGATATAACAATATTGTAGCCACTCCTTTAATTAAACCAGTAATTCCAGCTTCCCAAAATGATTTATTGTTTTTTGAACGAACTGCTAAAAGAAGAGTGGCTGATTTAGGTTTTAATGAATTGTATAATTATTCTTTTTATTCTTTTCAAGATGCCAATCTTTGTGGATTAGCTAAAGAAAAACATTATCAAATAGCTAATCCAATGAATCCTAATCAAGCTTTAGTAAGAATGAGTTTAGTACCGAATATCTTAAAGAATTTACGTGAAAATTTAAAACATTTTAGTCAGATAAAAGTTTTTGAAATTGGGAGAAATTATCCTTTACAAAAGAATAAAATTCAAGAACAAAGGTTTTTGACACTAGCTTTAGTTTTAGATAAAGATAAAGAAGCAGAAACTTTTTATCAAATGAAAGGTCAAGTGAGTGATTTTTTAGAAAGTCTTGGTTTAGATACTCATTTAACTCCAATAGAAAAAAAAGAAAATTTGTTAATGATGCATCCTAGCCGAGCAGGTAAAATACAAGTTCAGGGAAAAGAAATCGGTTCTCTTTTTGAAGTTAATCCTTTTGTGCTAAAAAAGTATAAAATAAATAAAAAAGTAGTGATAGCAGAACTAGATTTAAAAAAACTTCTTCCATTAACACAGATTATAAAACCTTATCAACCAGTACAAAAATATCCTACTATTTTAAGAGATATTTCTTTGCTAACGGGAGAAAATTATTCGGTGGCTGAAATTATAAATTTTATTTATAAGCTTGGTGGAAATTTATTCTTTATTATAAAAATGTTTGATGT
>CAZWWQ010000002.1:0-15557 GCA_964637685.1 uncultured Bdellovibrionales bacterium
ACAAAGCTATCATTATAAACAAAATTAATGTTTTCATGAGGAAAATATTAATTTTTAAATCAACCTTAAAATAAGGAGGGGAAAAATGACTTTTTTTGCTTACAAATGTAGAGTTTCAATGAATATTCTGAAAGTTCGTCGCTCACTGGCCAAAAATATGGCAGGTAAAGTAGTATATATCCTGCCAGAAACAAAAAAATTTGTACCTGCCTTAAACACCTACAGGTTTGATATCCTTCCTAAAGAGATGCCTCCTGAAGAAGGCGTTTCTTCTCTTTGCTCCAGATTTTTGGAGCCCCTCACTCCTGTTGCAGAGAAAATTCTGCAACAAACACAGGTACAATAAAATCCCCCATCCCAAACAATGACCCTAACAACAATCATATTGTTAGGGTCTTCTTTTTTATATTTATATTAGCTAAGTTAAAAAATTCTCCTAATTAACTGCAAAATTAACTCCTACTCTAACTTTAATTTCTTGAGTACCTGCTGATATTTGCGGATAAATCTTATTTTCTCCTGAAGAAGTAACTCCTAGTTGATTTATAGATCTTGTTTTATATTGATTGGATTGTACTATTGATTGACCATCTTCTTGCCAACTAAGCACTTTAGTTAGTTTCTTAATCCCTGCCGCTTGAGCTAAGGCTTGAGCTTTTTTTCTAGCGTCTTGAATAGCCATAATAAGAGCTTTCTGCCTTATATTATTAGGATTTTCTATATAATAGTTTACTCCTTCAATTTCGTTAGAACCAGCCTCTCCAGCTACGGCTACCACCTTATTAACTTGTTGTTTATTTTTATCTACTCCTTTAACTTTAACAATTAATTTTTCTTGAGCATCATAGCCAATCACCTTTTTTAAACCATTATTATAATCATAAATAGGATTTAATCTATAAGTTTCTGTTTTAATATTATCCTTATTAATACCGATTTCTAGAACAGCTTTAGTTATCTTTCTCATTTTATCATTTAATTGTTTGAGTGCTTCTTGGGCAGTAAGAGCTTTATCCACCCTAACTCCTAAAGTAATTCTAGCTGTATCTGGTTGACTCTCTATTGTACTTTCCCCATAAACAATTACTTGATTACGCGAAGGATTAACCCAACGCTGACGTAACAAAGACGCCATCACTACCATAGCTACTAGAATGATACCTATTATAATTAAGATAAAACTATATTGTTCTTTGCTCAATCCCAATTTTCTTTTTTCTTCTTCCATTTTTATAAACTTAAATAATTATTTACTTTCATTATAGCATAGATTTTATTCTCATTTGACTACCTCTTTAATTTTTCTTATACTAAAAGAAGAATAAATTTTTATCAAAATTAGTTTAAAGCTTTGACACGACTTCACTAACCGTTGAGCTTTCGTTAGAACTAGCGTTATTAGTCAATAAAGTGATCTGAATTTTAATCAGATAATTTGGGTGGAACCGCGAACTTTAAAAGTCTCGTCCCAAAATTAGCAATTTTATTGCAATTTTAGGATGGGATTTTTTATTTTAATTATTAATTTACAACTATATGTCATCAAAAAATACGTTTGATCATCTAACTATTTTACGTCATAGCCTAGCTCATATTATGGCTATGGCCATTTTGGAATTATTTCCCGAAGCTAAGTTTGCTATAGGACCTAGTATTGAAAACGGTTTTTATTATGATTTTGATTTACCTAGAACTCTTATTCCTGAAGATTTACCCTTAATTGAAGCAGAAATGAAAAAAATAATTCAAGCTAATTATCCCTTTGAACAAGTTAAAACACCTATTAAAAAAGCTTTGGGTGATTTTACCCAACTAAAACAGACTTATAAAATAGAATTAATTAAAGACTTATCCCTAAATTCTCAAGAAGTTACCTTATATAAATCAGGTAATTTTGTTGATCTTTGTCGTGGACCACATCTTGACTCTACTGGTGAAATTCCTATTGACGCTTTTAAATTAACTAGGATAGCTGGAGCTTATTGGAAAGGTAATGAAAAAAATAAAATGCTTCAACGTATTTATGGAATAGCTTTTGAAAATAAAAAGGAACTTAAAAAATATTTACACATAATGGAAGAGGCCCAAAAAAGAGATCATAGAAAATTAGGTAAAGAATTAGAATTTTTTATGATTTCTGAAGAAGTAGGAAAAGGACTTCCTCTTTGGCTTCCTAAAGGAGCTTTTATCCGTAAAAAACTGGAAGATTATATGTATGAATTAGAAAGAAAAAATGGTTATGATTTTGTCTATACTCCTATCTTAGCTCACGAGAATCTCTATAAAAAATCTGGTCATTTAGCTCATTATCGAGAAGATATGTATAATCCCATAGAGATAGAAGGAGAAAATTATTACTTAAAACCGATGAACTGTCCTCACCATCATATGATTTATAAAAATAAAAGAATGAGCTACCGTGATTTACCTCTTCGTTTAGCTGATTTCAGCTCCATTCATCGCTTTGAAAGATCAGGTGTATTATCAGGACTTATTAGAGCTCGTACTTTTGCTCAAAACGATGCTCATATTTATTGCTCTAAAAATCAAGTAGAAGAAGAATTAACAAAAGTAATTCAGTTATTCAAAAAAGTTTATCAAGATTTTCAGATAAAAGATTACTGGTTCCGTTTTTCTTTGCCCGATTTTGAAGATAATGAAAAATATGGTGATATTAAAAACAAAGAACTTTGGGATTTATCCACTCAATATGTCAGAAATACACTTCAAAATTCTCACGAAAAATTTGTAGAAGCTAAAGGAGAGGCCGCTTTTTACGGACCTAAAATTGATGTTCAGATAAAAAATGTTTTTGGCAAAGAAGATTCCATTGCTACCATCCAGGTTGACTTATATTCACCCGAAAGATTTGACATTGAATTTATTAATTCCGAAGGAAAAAAAGAACGACCAATTATTATTCACCGAGCTATTATGGGATCCTTTGACCGTTTTTTTGCTTTTTTGGTGGAAAAATATGCCGGAGCTTTTCCTGTTTGGCTTGCCCCTATTCAAGCAACTATCATTCCTGTTAGCGAAAAATTTTTATCTTACGCTCAAACAATTAAAGAACAACTTCTAGCTACTGACTTACGCATTGAAATTAACGCTCAATCAGACTCTTTGGGCAAAAGAATTCGAGAAACCGAGAAACAAAAAATTCCTTATATTTTAGTTGTTGGAGAAAAAGAAGAAAAGAATAAAACAGTAACAGTGCGAAAACGAGAAGAAAAGAAACAAGAAGTAATCAAAATTAAAAAGTTTTTAGAACAAATCAATCAAGAAATTGATGAAAAAAAATAGTCATTATGAAATATTTTATCAAAACTTTTGGTTGCCAAATGAATGTTAGTGATTCAGAAAGAATAGCCAGTTTTTTAGAAACCCAAGGTTTAACTCCTGTTACAAGTTTCGATCAAGCAAATCTAACTATTTTTAATACTTGCGGAGTTCGGCAGACAGCTGAAGATAGAGTCTATGGACAAATACACAACATCAGAAAACAAACCCCAAGAAACATAGACAAACGACCAATAATTATCCTCACCGGTTGTTTAGCTAATCGTCCCGATGTACAAAAAAAATTACAAACTAAAGTAGATTTATTTTGTGAAATTAAAAATTTTCCTCAAGCTGTTCTTCCCTTCTTAGCTAACTCATCACACTCTCAAACAAAACCAAAATTTTCTTCTTATTTAACTATTACTCCTAAATATTCTCAACTAGATAACGCATATGTTCCTATTATGACTGGTTGCAACAATTTCTGCTCTTATTGCGTTGTTCCTTACGCTCGTGGACGAGAATTTTCTCGCTCTTTTGAAGAAATATTTTCCGAAATCAAAAAATTAGCCACTAAAAAATATCTTTCTGTAACTCTCCTTGGTCAAAATGTTAACAGCTATCTCTACCAAATTCCTACTAATTATTTACCTTCATCAGATTTACCTATTAAAAATTTACCCTCGAAAATAACTTTTCCTTTTTTACTTAATTTTTTAGCTCAAACTTTTCCGAAAATTATTTTTCACTTTCTTACTTCTCATCCTAAAGATTTCTCTACAGATTTAATTAAAGTTATCGCTACTAATAAAAATATCTCTCGTGAAATTCATCTCCCTGTTCAATCAGGCAGTGATAAAATTCTCAAAGCTATGAATCGACCTTACACCAAAAAACATTATTTAAATATCATCCAAAAAATTAAAAAAGCAATTCCAGAAACTACTTTTACTACTGATGTTATCGTTGGCTTTCCTGGAGAAACAGAGAAAGATTTTCAAGATACTGTAAAAATTTTTCGAAAAGTTGGCTACAACGAAGCTTATATTAATAAATATTCCCCTCGCCCTGGAACAGCTGCTCACTCTTTAGGTGATCCTATTGCTTGGTCAGAAAAGAAAAGAAGAGCTAATATACTAAGACAATTAATTAAGACTTAAGTTCTATTACTTTCATTTTAGTTTATGTCTAATAATAAAATCATTGTTATTCTCGGTCCTACCGCTAGTGGTAAATCTAGCGTCGCTATTAAATTAGCCCAAAAATTTAATGGAGAAATTATTTCTGCTGACAGTCGTCAAATTTATCAAAGAATGGAAATTAATACCGGCGCTGAACCAGTAAAAAAACAAATTATCAATGATAAAAAAATCTTTTTTAGCCATAATATTCCTCATTACTTTGTTAGCATTATTAGTCCTACTGAAAAATATAGCGTAGTTAAATATAAAAAAGAAGCAGAAAAAATAATTTCCGATATTTTACAACGGGGAAAAATACCTATTATTTGTGGTGGAACTGGTTTTTGGATTAAAGCTCTTGTTGATAATGTAACTTTTCCATCCGTAAAACCAAACTTAACTCTACGTAAAAAATTAGCTCTAAAAAATACAGACACATTATTCGCTGAATTAAGAAAAATTGATCCGCAACGTGCAAAAACTATTGACCCTAAAAATAAAGTACGCCTCATTAGAGCTTTAGAAATTTGTCAAAAATTAGGAACTGTCCCATTGCCCAAAAAAACTCAAGAAACTAGTTATTCTTTTCTTCAAATTGGAATTAAACGCACTAAAAAAGAGCTCCACCAAAGAATACTCTTGAATGTTAAAAAAAGAATGCAACAAGGAATGATAACTGAAATTAAAAAATTACACCAAGAATTAGACTGGAAAGAAATTGAAAATTTTGGTTTAAGTTTCAGATTAATCCCTCAATATCTAAAAGGGGAAATTCAATCCTTAGAAGAATTAATGGAAAAAATATATTTAGTAGAAAAAAATTATGCTAAACGCCAAATAACTTGGTTTAAAAAAGATCCTCGCATCCAATGGTCAAAGGATTATGCTTCTATAGAAAAATTGGTTCATCAATTTCTAAATTTAACTAAAAAAGATTAATTTGTATTAATCTTTTTTATCTTCCTTTTTCTAAACTTGCTTTCCAAGCAAAAGCCCGAAAATATTTTTGCCAAGCTTCATCTGTAGAACCATATTCATTATCAGAAAAAAAATAATCTACCAATGTCTCTCTCACTCGGCATAATTCTTTTAATCTACCTGTCTTTTTTTTATTATCCAAAATAGTAAAATCTACTAACTCTAAAGCCCGAAAAAAAGCTTCCTGACTATGTTTTTGGCTGTTTTTCTTTTGCCAACTTATAGTTCGTTCTATTTCACTACCTATATTAGCCATCTGTTCAGCAAAACTCAACTTTTGCCAACCACCATTAGCTAATTCTTTATGATAAAATTGTGGTTTCATACTTTTTATTCTATCAAACTATTAACAATTTTCTTGATTTTTTCTTGAATTTTCTCATTATCAACACCCCTACTACGATTTCCCCATGTGAGTCTTAAATTTATCATAGAATCAAATTCTATAAAATTAGCTTCTACTTCATCTGGATAAATATTAATGCCCCATAGATATTCTTGTTGAGAACCGTTATTTAAAAGTTCTTTTTATTGATCAGCATGAAGATCAGCATCAACTACCATAATTCCTTTCTTAATATCCACCACCCCTTTTACTAAATCACGAACACATTCACCGACATCTTTTTTAACTCCTGCTTGAATATTTTGTTATTCTGAGTAACAATTTTCATATTTTATTTAGCTATTAATTTTTTCAAAATTTCCATAACCATTTGTGGATTAGCTTTACCTTTTGTCAGCTTCATTGTTTGTCCTACTAAAAATTTTAGTGCCTTATCTTTGCCAGCCTTAAAATCAATTACTGATTTTTCATTTTCTTTTAAAACATTTTCAACTATTTTTTCTAATTCGCTGCTATCACTTAATTGCATTAAATTTTTACTTTCTATTATTTGGGATGGATCACCACCAGTATTATACATTTCTTCTAAAACTTTTTGTGTCGCACTAGAGCTAATTTTTCCTTCTGCTACAAAGCCAATCAACTCAGCATAATTTTCTGGAGTAATTTTAATATTTTTAATATCTTGACCTGTTCCAGCTAAATGCTTCCTTAATTCACTTATTATATAATTAGCAGATAATTTTATAGCTTTTTTTTGAGCCACCTTAATCTCTCCACTCTCAATTTTCTCCTCAATTTCACTTACTACCTCTTCAAAATAAGTAGCTAAATCTTTTTGAGCTGTAAGTACTAAAATATCATCCAATGGTAATTTATATTCTTTTTGAAATCTTTTTATTTTAGCTTCTGGCAATTCTGGCAATTTTCTCTTTAATTTAGCTACATAAGCTTCACTAAATTCTAAAGGAGTAATATCTGGTTCTGGAAAATAACGATAATCATGAGCCGATTCTTTAAGACGTTGTGAAACAGTCGCATTGTGGTTAGCATCCCAACCACGAGTTTCTTGAATTACTTTTTCCCCTTTTTCTAAAACTTCTGTTTGTCTTTCTATTTCATAATCAATAGCCTTTTCCACAAATTTAAAAGAATTAATATTTTTCACTTCTACTTTTGTACCTGATAATTTATCTTCTCCTTTTTTATATAAAGAAATATTAGCCTCGCAACGCATATTTCCCTTTTCCATATCAGCATCAGAAATTTCCAAATAACGACAAACTTGTTGTAATTTTTGACAAAATAAATGCGCTTCTTCACCTGTTTCAAAATCAGGTTCTGTCACTAGCTCCATTAAGGGTACTCCTGCCCGATTAAAATCCACCAAAGTATTCCCTGTCCCTTTTAAATGAATTAATTTTCCCGTATCTTCTTCCAGATGGATTCTTGTTATCCCAATTTCTCTTTCCTTAATTTTTAATTTTCCTTTTTCACAAAATGGTTGATCATATTGAGATATCTGATAACCTTTTGGTAAATCAGGATAAAAGTAATTTTTCCGATCAAATTTACTCTTCAACCTTAAATTACAATTTAAAGCTAACCCTGCCATCTGAACAAATTTAATCGCTTGCTCATTAGGAACTGGCAAAGTACCTGGTTGACTAGTGCAAACTGGACAAATATTAATATTGGGTTTTTTTTCTAAACCCCTACCATTTTTACAACTGCAAAACATTTTAGAATGAGTTTTTAACTCCACATGGATTTCCATTCCTATAACTGGCGTATACTTTGACATAAATTTAATTAATTTAAAAAATATTTAAAAATTACCGATTATCACCATCGCCTTTAATTTTTCCTCTTTTCATCCGACTAGCTAATTTTTCTATATTAGTTTGCGCTATTTCATTTAAAGAAAGTTGCAATTCTGTAGCCAATTGAGCAACATACCACAAAACATCTCCCAACTCTTTTTCCACTGCTTTGCGAGTTTCTTTATTGATAATTCCTTCCTTATCACGAATAACCTTTTTTATTTTTTCAGCCACTTCTCCTGCTTCACCAGCTAATCCTAGAGTGGGATAAATAAAATTTTCTCCTGCCTGAGGATAAATAGCTGTTTCACGTGATTTTTTTTGGTACTCGTTAAATTCCATAGAATTATAATTTAAAATGTTTCTTTACTATTTCTATTATATCTTTCTGAACTTTATTAATTGACTGATTAGCTTTCACTATTTTCCAACCATATTTTTTAGCTAAAAGATAATGAAAATTTTTACAAATTTTAATCCTTTCCGCCTCCATTTCATTACGGTGATTTTTTTCAATCGCTGTTTTAAATCTATCTCCGTGTATCAAAATAGCTAAATCAGTAGGTAATAAATTAGCATTTATTTTTTCCAGATATTCTATATCACCTCCCCAAGTCAAACCCCAAGCAATACCCGTACCAATATAATCTTCTGCTACGACCCATTTTCCTTTTTTTAATTTTTCTTTTAATTTTTTTTCATAACGTTTTCTATTATCCGTATATTTTTTTTGTAGTTTATGAGTGGTTAATTCATTTTTAATTCGAAACTTAGGATCACGTAAATATTGATAAATAAATGGTCCTTCTGGTTCTAGATCATAAATTGGATATTTTAAACGACAAACTTTTTTATTCTGTTTTTGTAAAAAAGCCACTAATTTTTCTGTTTGCATAGTTTTTCCAATTCCATTTGTTCCGTAAATAGCAATAAATTTACCTTTTTTCATAATTTCTTGTCATTATTTTTCTAAAATATCTTGTTCCCCTCGTTTTATGTCAAAGCGATTAGGCTCTCTATCCAAATGCAAAACTAAACCATATTCTCCAAATAATTTCTTTAAACTATTAATTATTTTTAATACCTGTTCTACTAAAGTTGGATGAACGAAACGTGTAGAACGAAGTTCTACTAAATAAACTAAAGCTTTTAGATCTCCAGAAAAACGACAAGGAACTTTATAACCCATAGCTGTTAAATATTGCTTATCTTCATCACTCGCCTTAATTTTATCTATTTTTTCCTCCTGTTTTTTAATAAATTTTTTTGTCTTTTCTTTTAAGTCAGTTGGCAAAGCATTCAAATACCATTCGTTAAAGCCATGCGTCCTCACTAACAGTGGCATTCTTTGCACAATTGCTCGATGTCTTTGCAAATCACGAAATGATCCAAAATCTAAAAGCAACTCATAAGCCACTACACCACATTCAGCAATTGCCATTGGTAATTCTGTTTTAACAGGACGATTTTTTAAAATATCATTATAACCAGAAAGCATCTTTCTATCCACATTATCATATAATAAGGAAAAATCTTTAGCCTGATCGTTACGATAATAATATTTTTCTTTCATCCACTTTTTATTATATTCTTCTGTTTGAGAATACCTTTTATGTCCAAAAGAATTTAGATACATCTTCCCTAAAGCCTTCTCAGTTGTTTCTGCAATATCACGAACCTCTTTTAATGGATAATGTCTTAAAAGCATTAACTCATCAGCAAACTGACGGAAATTCATTCTCCAAGCTACATTAGTTGTTGCTCCAGCCGGCAAAAAGGAACGCGTTATATCAAATGCCCGAGCTTTAATAGCTTTATCATAAATAGTTTGATTTTCTTCAACTTTTTTTGGAAATTGTTTTTTAAGATGTGCCTGTACTGGTTCTTGAGCTGCTAAATAAAATTTTCTCCAGTCTTCTAAAATTTCTTTTCCCGCTTGAGTTTCGGTAGCATCTAAAAATGGTTGTTGGGAAAAATCTACATAACGCGTAGAAGCTTCTTGTCCAGAATATAATCTCCAATCTTGAATAGCTTTAGCCGCCAGCATAGAAATTCCTTCTACAAAAACAGTAGCACTGCCACAATCCCCAATTGATTTATGTCCATAGCCGACATAAAATTGCTCCATAAAATTTTCTGCTCCTTTTTTTTCTAATATTTTTAAATGATGCTTAATTCCACCCACTGAACGAGAATGTAGTCCTTGTAACATAGCTTCCGCCTGTCCATCAATTTTGGCTTCATTATTTAAAACTAAAACAAATCCTCCTTGTGTTAAATTTTTAATTACATGTTTCTCTATAATTTTATCCATAGTTATTAAAACTTATTCTTGAAACTATTAATTATTTCGTCTACTTGCTGATATAATTTTGTGAAATCTCCATTGTTATCAACAACAAAATCAGCTGATTTTCTAAGATTTTTTATTTGCGCTTCGGCTTCACGAGTATGATCTTTTTTAAATTGATCTAAAGTTTTTTTATTGTCATCCGCATTTTCTCCTCTCTTAATTATCCTCTGGTACCTTTTTTCTATTTCAGTATCAATATAAACTAATTTAAAATTAGGAAATTTTTTTAAATATTTAATATCAGCCATTCTTCTTACTCCATCCACAGCAATAATTTCACCATCATCATTTTCTATATCTTGAGCAATCACTGAGGATAAAATATCATCAAAAAAATTTTGACGGAAAATAGTAGATATTTTTTGTAAATTTTCTCTGTTTTCTTCTATATACATCCGCTGAGCTACACTTCGTAAAACCGTAGAAAAACGATAAGTGTTTCCTTGATATTTTTGAACAATATATTGAGCTACTGTTCCCTTCCCACTAGCCATTTCCCCAGCTAATCCTAAAATAATTTTCGTCATTTTTTAATTTATTTTGTTCAATTATTACATATTTTTATAAGTTTCTATTTCTTGATTTACTAATTCATACTTTATTTTGCACTCCCTAAACAATTCTTTACTTCTTTTGCCCGCATGATAATCCTTATTACAAACTACTCTTTTAATTCCAGCATTGATAATCATTTTAGCACAAACATAACAAGGTGTCATATGACAATAGAGCGTTGCTCCTTCTAAAGCCACACCAAAACGAGCTGCTGTACTAATAGCATTCTGTTCAGCATGAGTAGTTCTAATACAATGTTTAGTATGTGATCCATCAACATTAATAACTTCATGCATTTCATGCCCGACATCATCACAATGTTTAGCTCCTGACGGAGAACCAACATAACCCGTAGATAAAATTCTATTATCTTTAGTAATAACACAACCAGATCTTCCTCTATCACAAGTAGATCGCCTACCCACTAATTCAACTAGTTCTAAGAAATATTCATCCCAAGACGGTCTTTGATAATAATTTTTTTTTGTCTTTTCCATTTTTTCTTTTTTAAATAATTAAAACAACCTTTTTCTAAGCTATTCTTTCTTTTTTGGATTTATCTTATTTAATTGTAGTGCCTATCTAACTTTCAGTCAATTTAAACAAAA
This sequence comes from uncultured Bdellovibrionales bacterium, assembly GCA_964637685.1. Classification (GTDB taxonomy): domain Bacteria; phylum Patescibacteriota; class Minisyncoccia; order Moranbacterales; family UBA2206; genus CAZWWQ01. The sequence continues at coordinate 11,127 of CAZWWQ010000002.1, forward strand.
AACACCCAGAAGGGTGTTTTTATCCAAATTTACAATCTATTGCTTAAGCTCTTATTTTCTGAATCATCTTATCTACCTGACTTTTTAATTCTTCTGTTGTTCCGTTGTTATTAAATTTAAAATCAGCCTCTCGTCCAATTTCGTGAATAGATACTTCCGTTAATCTTCCTTCTTCTTCTAAAAATTCTGGCAAAGTAGTTTTATCTTCTCCATCTTTTTCTTTACGCATTTTAGTTCGTTTATAACGTAATTTCAAATCAGCATAAACATAAACTAAATAAAAATTATTTCCATATTTTTTACGAAATGGCTCTACATCCCCATGCATCCGAATACCATCAGCAATAATAATATCTGATCCATTTTTTTCCATATCATGTATTAAAGAATCAATAATTATTGAAGGACCATAACCTTCTTTAAGAACTAAAGCTAATTTTACTAAATTATCTCGTGTTACAGGAACATGCAAATCATCTAAAGTTCTTCTTAAAATTTTAGATGTTCCATAGTGAATGGCTTTATATTGAGAAACTAAATAATCAGAAACTGTTCCTTTCCCAGAACCTTTTTCACCAATTAAACCAATAATAATTTTATTCATATTATAGATAAGATAAAACTAGATAAATAATAAAAATTATTTTAGTTCCATCTATTTAGTTTATAGATTTACAATTTTTAACACCTCATCATCCTACCAAATAAGTATTTAATCGTCAATATAAAAAGCAGGAAAAAATTCTGCTTTTAAAAGTATTCTTTGTTAAACTATTTTAAATTATTCATTACTAACTTTAAGACCCACTCCCATTGTAGAACTAAGAGTAATATTGGCAATTAATTTTCCTTTTACTGTTTTTGGTTTAATCTTTTCTACACTATTAATAAAAGCTTTGATATTTTTAATAATTTTAGTTTCATCAAAAGAAAGTTTCCCTACCGCTTGATGAATATTGCCTGCCTTATCATTTTTAAAAGCAGCTTTCCCCTTTTTTAAAGCTTCAATAGTTTCTTTAATTTTAGTCGTTACGGTTTCTGTTTTTGGATTTGGCATTAATCCCTTTGGTCCCAATATTTTAGCTACTGGAGCTAATTTTGACATTATTTCTGGAGTAGCTACTAAAATGTCAAATCTATTTTTTCCTTCAAAAGCTTTTCCCGACTTAATCTTATCAATCAATTCCTCTCCCGCTACCATATCTGCTCCAGCTAATTGAGCTTCTTTATTCTTAGTAGCTGTAATCACCATAATCTTTTTAGCCTTTCCTGTTCCATAAGGCAAATCTACAGTTCCTCGCACCTGCTGATCACTTTTTTTAGGATCAATAGTTGTCTTTATATGCACTTCTACTGTTTCATCAAATTTTGCAATTTTATTCTCTTTTAAAAATTTAATAGCTTCTCCTAAGCCGTAGGTCTTATTACGATCTAATTTTTGAGCTACTACTTGATATTTTTTTCCGTGTTTCATATTTTTTAGGTGGTTTTGCAAATTAGTCAACTTATTACTTATGTTTTTAACTAATTCTCCCACTCGTTAAATTAATTAATTTTCAACTGTTATTCCCATTGAACGAGCAGTTCCAGCAATTATTTTTTTAGCTCCTTCAATATCGTTAGCATTTAAATCAGGTGCCTTTTTTTCTGCTATTTCTGTTAGTTGTTCTTGAGAAATTTTTCCTACTTTATCTTTTAAGGGATTACTAGCTCCTTTTTTTACTCCTGCTGCTTTTCGAAGTAAATCTGAAGCTGGTGGTGTTTTTAAAATAAAATCAAAAGAACGATCTTCATAAACAGTTATTTCTACTGGAATAATATCTCCTATTTTATCTTTAGTTGCTTCATTAAATTTAGTGCAAAATTCTTGGATATTCAATCCGTGCTGACCTAAAGCTGGTCCTACTGGAGGAGCTGGATTAGCTTTACCAGCTGGAATTTGCAACTTAATTAGAGTCTTAATTTTTTTTGCCATTTTTATTAAAATTATAATTTATTAATTTGTAAAAAATCCATATCTACTGGAGTTTCTCGCCCAAAAATAGAAACTAGGACTTTAATTCTTCCTTTTTCTTCATCTACTTCATCCACTTTTCCATCAAAATCTTTAAAAGGACCGTCAATAATTTTTACTGCATCACCTGCTTTTACATCAATTTTATATTTCGGCTCCGCTACTCCCATTCTTTTTTTCAACATATTAATTTCTTTCGGATCTACTGGAGTAGGAGTTGTTCCTAAACCAATAAAACCAGTAACATTAGGAGTATTTCTTACCACATACCAAGAAGCATCAGTTACCAACATATCTACTAAAACATATCCTGGATAAATTTTCTCTTCCACTACAGTCCTTTTGCCATTTTTAATTTTTATCTTTTTTTCAGTAGGAACCATTACATCAAAGATGGAATCTTGCATATCCATGGATTCAATTCGTTGTTTTAGATTGTGAGCAACATTATCTTCATATCCAGAATAAGTATGTAGTACATACCAAGAACGCCCATGATGCTGTGTTTGTTTGGCCATATTATTATTTTATTATAAATGTTTTTAATAGCGTTTCAAAAAACCAATCCAATCCACCTAAGAAAGCTGCTGTAGCAATACTTATGGCAATAACAATTAAAGTATAGTTAATTGTTTGTTCCCGATTTGGCCAATTAACTTTCAACAATTCTTCTTTAGCTTCTTTTAAAAATTGAGTAACTTTATCCATAATTAAAACTTTTTTAAAAGCCCTTCTCGGGCTTTTTTAGGTAGTTTAATTTTATCTTAAATCATTTATTTTGTCAAACTTTGTTTAATATCAAGCATATAATTTTAGTATCTGTAAAGTATTTAAAACTGGTGGGCAATCCAGGAGTTGAACCTGGGACCTCGTCATTATCAGTGACGCGCTCTAACCAACTGAGCTAATTGCCCTCTTTTTTGTGTGGACTCAAGGAGATTCGAACTCCTGACCTCCTGTTTGCAAAACAGGTGCTCTACCAACTAAGCTATGAGCCCCAATTAACTTCTTGAAAACCTCAAATTAAACTAAGATTTATTATATCAGAATCTTTTAAAAAGTCCAGCTTTGATTTTTTCTTTTATTTATGCATAGGTAAACGTAAAGTAAAATGCGAACCCACACCTTGCATACTTTCTAATATTATATCCCCTTTCATTTTTCTAGCTAATTCTCTCGTTATCCATAAACCTAATCCTGTTCCACTAATTGATTTAGTTTCTTCATTTTTAATCCGATAAAATTTTTGGAAAAGATTAGCCTGTTCTTCCGCTGAAATTCCTAAGCCCGTATCAGCTACTGTAATCAATAGATTTTTCTTTCCTTCATCAATTTTAGCCGTTACTTCTACACTTCCTTTTGGCGTGTATTTAATAGCATTGCTTAAAAGATTAACTAAAATTTGTTTTAATCTTTCTGGATCGGCCTGAATTTGAGCTAATTCATGAATTGAATATTTTAATTCTAACCCTTTTTGAATAGCTTGCGATTTCATTTCCTCTATCGATTTTTCAATTATTTCCTGAGGGTCAATATTAGTAATATTAAAAGGAATACGACCTCCCTCTAAACGAGAAACTTCTAAAATATCTTCCGTTAAAGAACTCAATCTTTCAGCTGAAACAGTTATATTTTCTAAATAATGTTTACTTTCTTGATCTTGTTTTAATAATGCTTCATTTTTTTCTCTAAATAATTCTAAATATCCTTTTATAGCTGTTAAAGGAGCTCTTAACTCATGACTCGTCATAGAAACAAAAGTATCTTTCATTTTGTCTACTTGTTTAATCTTTTCTAATAATACAGCATAACGAAAAAGACGAGTATGATTAGCTACTAATAGCAACACCAACAGGATAGTCACAAAGAGAACGAGATAAGAATCAACAATTGTATTGTGAATAAGCTTGTCTGAGTTAGCTAAAGAAAGATTTAAAGAAACTAAACCAACTTTATTTCCTTTTTCATCCATAAAAGGCCGAGAAACATTCCAAAACCTTCCTTGGTCATTACTTCCTAGCATAGCTATTCCTTCCTTATTGCTCCACGCTAAAACACTCTGAATTTTTTCTGGTCCAGCTAACTTTTGACCAATTTTATTATCCTGAGTAGAAGAAATAATTTTAAAAACCTCTTTTTTTTCATCAGGATTTATCACATTGATTAATTCAAGTTCACTATTTTCTTGTTTTATTTTTTTAATTAACCCAGTAATTTTTTGAGGATCACTATCGATATTTAAAGTTACTGAGTTAAAAACACTTTCCGCTAAAGTAGCCTTCGTCTGAGTGATAGTATCTATATTCTTCTGAAATTTACCAATGATAAAAAAGGTATTCAGAAAAATAGCCACTGGAATAAAAATTACTAAAATTAAAGAGTAAATAATAGAAGGATTCTCTTTGATAAATTTAGTA
>CAZWWQ010000003.1:0-8342 GCA_964637685.1 uncultured Bdellovibrionales bacterium
GGATTATTTTCTCAAAAATATTTTCTACATAAATTCTACTGCACATAAATAATTTTTTCTTCTAGTTTTTTATTTTCGTTTTCTAATCGATCATAATTATCCCAATCATCTTGGCTTAAGCAATCCTTTTGAAAAGCCACCAAGGATTCTAATTTTTTAACTAGTTCTAATTTTTTTTTCTTTTCCATAAGCTTTTTTATATTTAAAAATAAAAAAATATTTCATTAAAAATAAAATATTTTATGATAACTACTTAATTGATTGTTGAGTAATTTATCTCCTTAAAATAAGTTTTTCATTTTTAGACACAACCTTGTTATTATATGCTTAAAATACTTTTTTGTCAAGTTTCCTTTTACACTTTTTGCATAATAAAATCTTTATGTGTTTAAAACAATATAATTTTAATTTATCACATCTTCTTATTTAATTGCTAAATAATATAGTTATTAACTATAAATACTGCTCTTGACAAAACGTTATTATGGGTATATACTCATAATAGATTTATACCTAAATTGTAAATTATTTATTTAAACTAGAAAGGATGGTGAAATAATATGCCTGGATTTAATGGAACTGGTCCTTTGGGACAAGGAGCTATGACTGGCCGAGGAATGGGTCGTTGTGGTAATGGCCGAGGAATGGGACAAGGTTATAGCAATGGATATGGTCGTGGACAAGGTCGCCGAAGATTCTTTTCTAATACTAATGAGCTTTCCGCTTTAGAAAATGAAGAAAAAATGTTAGAAGAAGAATTAAAAGCTTTAAGAAAAGAAAAAGAAACCTTAGGGAAAGATCCTCAATAGAATAGCTTCTAAAAAACACCCTTATTTTTTAAAAGATAAGGGTGTTTTTATTTTTAGCTTGTAAATTATCTTCTAAAATGCTACAATGGATAGGTTAATTTAGAATTTAATTTATGTTTATTGTTATTCCAACTGAAGATAAACAAGGGTTACAAGCTAAAGTAGCTAACCACTTTGGTCGTTGTTTAACTTATACTTTCTTAGATAAAAAAGGTAACTTAATAAAAATTATTCCTAATACTAGTCAACATTCAGGTGGTCAAAAATTACCTCCAGAATTAATGAAGAAAGAAAAGGCAGATATTCTTCTTTGCAAAGAATTAGGACCACAAGCCTTAATTTTATGTCATAAATTAGGTATTACCGTCTATACTTATTCAGCTAAAACAGTAAGCGAGATATTCAATTTATGGAAAAAAGGAATCATTCAACCAGCCACTTCAAACGACACTTGTCAAGAACATAAACACTAAAATAAAAAATTAATTAAACTAATACAAACATTTATGCAAACAGATATTCTTATCATTGGTGGTGGTCCAGCTGGCTTAGTTGCCGCTGTTACTGCTAGAAAAACATATCCAACTAAAAAAATAACTCTTATTCGAAAAGAAAAAAAAGCTGTTATTCCTTGTGGTATTCCTTATGTTTTTCAACGTTTAGATTCTGTTGATAAAAATATTATGGGTAATCAACCACTTACCGATAATCAGATTGACTTAATTATTGATGAAGTAACAGAGATTAAACCTACCGAAAAAGAAGTTTTATTGTCTCAACATGAAAGCTACACTTACGTTAAATTAATTTTAGCTCTTGGTTCTAGTGCTTCTTCTCTTCCAATAACTGGATTAGAAAAAGAAAATGTTTGGTTTGTTAAAAAAGATTTTAATTATCTACAAAAATTCAGAGAAGCTGTTTTAAAAAGTAAAAATATAACTATTATTGGTGGTGGTTTTATTGGTATGGAATTTGCTGAAGAATTAAGTCATATTCCTAATTTAGAGATTAATTTAATAGAAAAAGATAACTATTGTTTAGCTAATAATTTTGATAAAAAGTTTGCTTTAGCCGCTGAAAAAAAAATAACCGATCAAGGAGTTACATTATTCACTCAACACACTGTTAAAAATATTGGCGGAGAAAGAAAAGTAGCTTTTGTTGAATTAGATAACGGAGAAAAAATTACTTCTGATTTAGTTATTGTTTCTATTGGAGCACGACCTCAAATTGATTTAGCTCAAAAAGCTGGTTTAGTAATAGAAAAAAAAGGTTTTATTCAAGTAGATGAATATCAAAAAACAAGCCACTCAGATATTTTTGCTATTGGTGATTGTTCTCAAACTAAACATGCAGTTACCAATAAAAATATTTCTATCATGTTAGCTTCTGTAGCTACAAACGAAGCAAGAATAGTTGCTAATAATTTATATCAGTTAGATTTAATCAGAAAAAATCCTGGCACTATCGGAGCTTTTGCTACTAGTCTTAACGGGCTTTTTTTGGGAGCTGTTGGATTAACAGAAAAAATGGCTCAAGCAGAAAATGTTGATTATTTAATTGGAGAAGCGGAAGCCCCTAACCATCACCCAGGTACTTTACCTAATACTCAAAAAATAAAAGTTAAATTACATTTTTCTCATTCATCAGAAAATATTCTTTTAGGTGGAGAAATCATGGGTCCTCCTAGTTCTGCTGAAATGCTAAATATTCTTGCACTAGCTATTCAACAAAAATTATCTCTATTTGATTTTAATACTTGGCAAATTGCTACTCATCCTCTTTTAACTTCTCCTCCTACTGCTTACCCTATTATTAGTGCTGCTCAAGTAGCTTTAACTAAACTACATAAAATAAAATAGTTTCTGTTGGTTGTTAAAAAAAGCCTTATTGTACAATAAGGCTTTTTTAATCTTGACAAAATTATATAATGGGTATATATTCAATACATAACTATGCTTTTTTAATCTATGTTTTCAACCATTAAAAAAATTACTTTATATCCTGGAATAAATAAGCTCGGAATTAAAGAGAATTTTACGCCTATTAATATTTCTAGAGGCGATGTTATTGCTATTGTAGGACCAACTGGAGCTGGAAAAAGTCAACTCTTATATGATATTGAAAGGTTAGCTCAAAGAGATACTAAGAGTAAACGAAAAATATTAATTAACGACCAAATACCCGATAAAGATATTATCACTAATCCTAAAAGAAAACTTATTGCTTCTTTAGCTCAAAATATGAATTTTTTAACCGACATGACTGTCAAGAATTTTCTTCGGCTACACTTAGAATCGCGTGGTAAAAAAATTCATAAAAAAATTATTGATGAAGTAATTAAAGAAGCTAACAAAATTACTGGCGAAGCTATTACTCCTGAAACTAATTTATTAAATTTATCTGGCGGACAGAGTAGAGCTCTGATGATTTCTGATGTAGCCAATATTAGTACATCTCCTATCGTCTTAATTGACGAAATAGAAAATGCTGGTATTAAAAAAGAAGCTGCTATTAAAATTTTAGTTGAAGAAGGAAAAATTGTTTTAATTGTTACTCATGATCCTTATTTAGCTTTAAGTGCAGATAAAAGAATTATTATCCAAAATGGAGGAATTGTTAAAATTATAAATACCACCTTAAAAGAACAAGGTATTGCTCATTATCTTAATTGGATAGAAAATTACAATTTAGATATTAGAGAAAAAATTAGACAAGGTAACAGAATTAGTCAAATAAAAATTTTTTGCGAATCAATTAAATCTAAACAATTTTTTCAAAAATAATTATTTATATTTAACTCAATTATATGAAATTTATTATTTTTGCTGGAACTCCTGGTTCTGGAAAAACAAGTACCATCAAACATGTTATTCGGGAATTAAAAAACACCCACCGATTATTTTTTGCTAAATTTGATTGTTTACAAACCTTAGATGATGAATATATCGCAAAAAAATATCAAATTCCCACAGTTAAAAAATTAGCTGGAGAACTTTGCCCCGATCATTATACTGCCTTAGAAATACCTAAAATACTCGCAGAAAATAAAGATAAAGATATTATTCTCTTAGAAACAGCTGGATTATGTCTTCGTTGTTCTCCTTATGTTAAAGAAGGTATTGGTATTAATGTTTTAGATATTACTTCAGGAGATCCTTCGCGTTATGGACCCATATTAACTGACGCCGATATTATTGCTATTAGTAAAGGAGACTTAATTTCTCAAGCTGAAAGAGAAATTTTTAGAGCTAAAATTTTACAAGTCAATCCCCAAGCTAAATTAATAGAAACTAATGGACTTACTGGTGAAGGATCTTTAGATTTATCTAAATTAATAGTAAATTCACCATCCATTCATAACGAAAAATTTACCTTAAAACACTCCATGCCATCTGCAATTTGTGGATATTGTTACGGAAATAAAATAATTGATGAAAAAGAAGTCCATAAACGTTATCTAGCTGGAAAAAATTTAAAATCTTTAATTCCTAACTTAAATTGTGGACGTTGTGGTTTTAAATCTTGCAACGAATTTATTAGAGCTGTTTTAGATGGCAAAGCTCAAAAAAATCAATGCCCCTTTATTAAAAACCCTTAATAAATTATCGAACTTAAGTTATATAAATATTTGATTAACAAAAATTTTTAATTTATTAAATAAAAAAATATGCAAAAATTTAAAATTAACAAAACTAAATGTGCTGGTTGCGGAGCTTGTCTTCAAGCTTGTCCTTTTGGAGCTATCACAATAGATTCTGATGGCAAAGCAATTATTAATCCTGAAAAATGCCGTGGTTGTGGAAAATGTCAAGAAGTTTGTCCTTTCGGAGCTATAGAAAAAGATAATAATTAAATTAACTTTTACATAGCTCACATTATTTTTTAGTGTTATACTTTAAGTATAATTTAAAAATAAATTTAATAACTTATCTATGAAAGAAAAAATATCTTTATTGTCTATATTAACTAACGCTTTATTAGCTGGAGGAAAAATTATTATTGGTTTTTTCTCCCACTCTAGTGCTATTTTAGCTGAAGGATTGCATTCTTTAATGGATGTTTTTTCTTCTGTTGTTGGTTATGTTGGCATTAAGCTAGCTCAAAAGCCAGAAGATAAAGAGCATCCATACGGACATTATAAATTTGAAGTTATTGCTGGACTTTTTATCACTTTATTTCTTTTCACTACTGGGCTAGGAATTATTTATGAAGCCTATCAAAAAGTCTTATCTCCTTCTCAAACAGAATTACCCCTTTTAGCTTTTGGCATCATGTTTTTTTCAGTTTTAGTAAACGAAATTATGTCCCGTTTAGAAATTTATTTTGGCAAAAAAGAAAATTCAGTAGTTTTATTAGCTAACGGAACTCATGATCGTATTGATGTTTATACGTCTTTAGCTATTTTTATTGGTTTATTTTTAACTCCTTATTGGATCTATCTTGATCCTCTTTTAGCTTTTTTAGTCGGTTGTTATATCATTAAAGAATCTCTTTCTTTGGGAAAAGAAACTATGGATTCTTTGTTGGATGTCTCTGCTGGTTCAGAAATTGAAGAACAAATAAAATCTCTTGTTCAAAAAGAAAAAGTTGAAATTAATTCTTTGAAAACGCAAAAAAAAGGCTCTTCTACTACCGCTAATTTAGAGATAACCTTACCCGAAAATTTAACCGTAGAGGAAGCTACTGCTATTTCTGAAAAACTAAGAAAAAAATTGATGCAAGAAGTAGAAAGTTTAGTTTATGTAGCTATTCAAATTAAAAGTCACGCTATGGAAACTAGTTTTTATCAACCAAGTATTGGACGAGGTTTCGGTTGGCAACGACAAGGAAAGTTTAAAACTAAAATAAAAAACGCTCAAGGGCAAGGACCAGAAGGATTTTGTGTTTGCCCTCAATGTAGTTATAAAGTCGCTCATCAATCAGGCACTCCTTGCTCTATTTTGCAATGTCCTCACTGCCATATTAATTTAACCAGAAAATAAATGAAAAATTCTTTTAACCTATTTAAAAAAATATCTACTAAAAACTATCTGATAATACAATTGTTTAGAAGTAAATACTGCTGGTTAGTTTTCATGGCAAGTATTGTTGGCGGTTATTTTTTAATTCCTCAAAAAATTTTAATTTTAAACGGTTGGTGGTATCTAATAGGTTCTTTGTATATATTGACTTTTGCTATTATTATCGCCTGCATAGCTAGAATAATAAAAGAAAGAGTTGTAACGGTGAAAAATACTGGGGCAGGTATACTAGCTATTGTATTTGCTGTATTAGGTATAGGAATAATGCAAGTTTGTGGTGTCGGAGCTCCTATTTGTGGAGCTACTGTAGGGATAGGCATATTTTCTTTATTTTTCCCAAGCCTATCTAATTCTTTTCTCAGTGAACATGGGTTATTTTTAATTATTTTGTCTATATCAATACAACTAATCGCTCTTTATTATATGAAATGTTTTAAAAGTCATACCCATAAAATTAATATAACCACCCAATAACATGCCTAGACCAAAACTTTGTCGTAAAATCAAATTTACTCCTCAAGTAACTTATTTTAAACCACGAGGAGTTCCTATTAGAAATTTAAGTGTTATAGAATTAACCACTGAAGAGATGGAGGCTTATCGTTTACGCCATATAGAAAACTTAGAACAAAAAAAAGCTGCTAAAAAAATGCACACCTCTCAAAGTACTTACCAAAGAATTCTTTCCTCAGCTTATAAGAAAACGGCTGATGCTTTGATTAATGGTAAAGCTATAAAAATAATTAAAGAATAAAAAATCTATGCTTTTAGAAGTTCATAATTTAAACGTTATCCTAGGAAAAGAAAAAATTATTGAGAATTTATCTTTTCAACTTTCAGAAGGAAAAATCTTAACTATTCTTGGTCCCAATGGAGCTGGAAAAAGTGTTCTTTTACAAACCCTTTTGGGATTTTTTCCTTACGAAGGGAAAATAATTTGGGAGAAAAAACCTCAAATTGGTTATTTACCTCAAGGATTAAATCAATTAAAAGTTAAGGATTTCCCTTTAACTGTACAAGATTTTTTTGCTTTAAAAAAAGCCACACCCAATTCAAAAGAAGTAATCCACTTTCTAAATTTAACTGGTTTAAAAAAAGATATCTTAAATAAAAATATAGGCACTTTATCTGGTGGACAATTTCAAAGAATGTTAGTTTCTTGGGTTTTAATTTCTCATCCTCAGATTATTTTTTTTGATGAACCAACTACTGGTATAGATATTGGTGGAGGAGAAAACATTTATTCATTACTTCACAATATTCAAAAAACAGAGCATGTTACTATTTTTTTAGTTACTCATGATCTTAATATTGTTTCTCATTATTCCGACGAAGTACTCTGCTTAACTCGTAAAGGTCACTCTTGTTTTGGAGCTCCTAGAGAAATTTTAGATCCAAAAACACTAGAAAAAGTTTTTGGTGCTAAAATAAAATTTTATCAACATCATTAAAATATTTTCTATGTCACATCAAATTATTTATACTTTTATTAGTGCTATTTTTATCAGTGGATTAGCTGGCTACCTAGGTACTCTAATGCTTTCTAAAAAAATGTCTGTAGTAGCTGGACCATTAGCTCATTTAGCTTTCCCTGGTGTAGCTATCGCCTTAATTTTTGGTTTTAACATTTCTTGGGGCGTTTTTCCCTTTGTTTTTCTGGGAGCTATTTTAATTTGGCTATTAGAGAAAAAAACTGATTTACCTTTAGAAAATTTAGCTGCTGTTATTTTTGCTTCTGGCGTTGGCTCGGCTTTACTTTTTTTACCCATTGACAAAGCTGAAGTAGCTCTGGTCGGCAATATCACTCAAATAACCCTACCTGAAACTATTTTTGTAATTATCTTAAGTAGTCTAACTTTTTTTCTCATTAAACATCTTTATCAAAAAATGATGTTAATGAATATTCATGAAAATCTAGCTACTATTGAAGGCATCAATATAAATATTTATAATCTTCTTTATCTTTTAAGTATTGCTACGGTTGTTTCTCTGGGTGTCTATTTAGTTGGTGGTTTAATTACTGCCGCTTTAGTTGCCATTCCTGCCGCCTCGGCTAAAAATATTGGCGGAAATTTACAATCCTATAAACTATGGTCTATAACTTTAGGAATTCTTTCAGCTATTATCGGCATTTCTATTGCTCTTTCAATCCAATTACCTGCTGGACCGATGATTATTGTTATAAGTGTTATTTTCTTTTTATTGACAGTAGCTATTCATAAAGAAATCGATTAAAATATTATTTTTCTGCTGAAAAATTTCTAGCTCACTTCCATCGGTTCGATTTCTGATTTATTGTTTAAATTAAAAACCCCTAAGATAAACTTAGAGATTTTTGATTTGGAGCGGGTAGGGGGAATTCCGCGTCGCTTGCTCGTCGCCACTCGCTCACTCCTTGTCCGCGATGGCGCCAAATCCTCGCACTTGCTCGTATTTGTCGACGTTCGCTGCGAGATTTTTCTGCTGAAAAATTTCTAGCTCACTTCCATCGGTTCGATTTCTGATTTAT
>CAZWWQ010000003.1:8442-14760 GCA_964637685.1 uncultured Bdellovibrionales bacterium
TAAAAACCCCTAAGATAAACTTAGAGATTTTTGATTTGGAGCGGGTAGGGGGAATCGAACCCCCGTCCTCAGCTTGGAAGGCTGATATAATAACCACTATACGACACCCGCTTATTTTTTAAATCTATTTTACTTTTTCAATAATTATCGTCTTCTCTAGTTAAACTAAGTCGGAGTGCTGGGAATCGAACCCAGTCTACCTGCTCCCAAAGCAGACGTACTACCGGTATACTACACTCCGTTTCACTTTCAACCTCTTTCTATCATAACTTCAAATTTAAAGCACGTCAACTAAAAATAAAACAAAAACCTACTTTCCAGCAGGATTTTGTTACTATCTTTTTTAGAGATTGCATATTTGATAACAAACACTCATCACTAATTATCACACTAATTTTATTTAACTGCTTCTTTAAGAGCTTTACCTGCTGTAAATTTAGGAACTGTCATAGCTGGAATTTGAATTTTTTCTTGAGTTTGAGGATTAATCCCTACTCTAGCAGATCGTTGAGAAACTCTAAAGGTACCAAAACCAGTTAAGGTTACTTTTTCTCCGTTTTGTAACGATTTAGTGATAGTATCTACCATTTCATCCACTACCATTTCTACTTCTTTTTTAGCTAAATCTGTTTTTTCAGCAATAATTGATACTAAAGAACTTTTATTTATATGCTTAGCCATAATATCACCTCCCTATCTAGTTTTTTCAAAAATAATTTTCACTTTATTCCCTGAATATTTTTTATTATACTTTTTTCTTTTCTTACAAGCAAGCCCTCAAATCATCTAAAATAATATTACGAAGATTAAATAATTATCATTTTGAAATTGTTGTACCCTCATTAAACAGATAACTTATCTAGCATACTCAGTAATTCTGACTTCGCGAATAACATTAACTTTAACTTCTCCTGGATATTTAAGTTCACTTTCTATTTTATCCGCAATGGAACGAGAAAGTTTCATTGCTCCTAAATCATCAATTTTATCTGGCTTTACAAACACTCTAATCTCTCTTCCTGCTTGAATAGCATAGCTTTTTTCTACTTCTGGAAAAAAGTTAGCTACCGCCTCTAAATCCTCTAGTCTCTTTAAATAATTTTCTAAAGTATCTTTTCTCGCTCCTGGACGAGAAGCTGAAATAGCATCTGCAGCTGCAATAATCATTGACTCTGGTGTTTCAAAAGGATAATCTTCATGATGAGATTTCATAGCATTAATAACCTCTTGTGCCACATTAAACTTTTCTAAAATTTTAATACCAATTTCTACGTGAGTTCCTTGAACATCATGATCAACCGCCTTACCAATATCATGCAATAATCCTGCTTTTTTAGATAAAGAAACGTTAGCTCCTAATTCAGCTGCCAAAGCCCCTGATAAATGGGCTACTTCTAAAGAGTGCAGAAGAGCATTTTGTCCAAAACTAGTACGATAACGCAATCTTCCTAAAATATGAATTATTTTAGGGTCTAGTCCAGCCACACCCACATCATAAGCTGCCGCTTCTCCAGCTTCTTTAATTTTCCCTGCTACAGCTTCCTTAGCTGCTTCAACGGCTTCTTCAATTTTAGTAGGATGAATTCTTCCATCCGCAATTAACTTTTCTAAAGCTATTTTAGCAATTTCTCTCCTTACTGGATCAAAGCCTGAAAGTACAATCGTTTCTGGTGTGTCATCCACAATAATTTCAATTCCTGTCAAGCGTTCTAAAGCTTTAATGTTTCTCCCTTCTCTTCCAATAATTCTTCCTTTTACTTCATCAGAACCAATATTGATAACACTTGTAGTCACTTCAGCCGCATGAGTTCCAGCGTATTTCTGGATAGCTTGCACCATTATATTTCGTGCTTTTTTTTCTAACTCATCTCTATCAGCTCTTTCTAATTCTTTCATTTTTTTGGCTAAAATATCTCTATTCTCTTCTTCAGTTAGTTGCAACAATATCTTTTTAGCTTGCTCCTTTCCAAAACCAGCAATTTTTTCTAATCTTGCCAATTCTTTTTGTTTAATCTTTTCTGTTTCTTCTCTAATACTTTTTATTTCGTCTGCTTTCTTTTTGAGAATTATCCTATTCTGTTCTAATTCATCTATTTTATTATCTAACGACTCTTCTCTTTTTTCTAAACGTTCCTCTAAACGTATTATTTGATTTTCCCTATTTTGTTCTTTTTTCTTAGCTTCTTCCAATATATTTACCGCCTTATTTTTCGCTTCTAAAACTAATTCTTGAGCCTTTTTTTCTGATTTTTCTATCAAGCGACTAGCTTTTCCTTCAGCTGTATGTAATTGTTTCTTAGCAATTGTCTGTCGAGCATAATAGCCCAACACAGAACCAATCGATAAACTTAAAACACCTATTATAACAATAATTAAACCTGCTTCCATAATATTTTTTCCTCTTTCGTTGATAAAGTAATTTTATTTTTTGCATAAATAAACACCTTTACTGATTATTAATAACCAAACTTAATTTTTAATATCAAATTTTAGCTATTTTAAGTAGTATTAATTAAATTTATCAAGAGAAATTAGACTTATTTAAACCAATTATTTTTATCTTTATCTTAATAAATAATACTTCATTTGGTCTCTTTTGTCAAAGAAGAAAGATACTGCTACAATAAGTTAGTAATCTACTTTATTTAAATATAATTTTATGTTAAAAAAAGCTTCTCCTATTAAAAGACCTAAGCCCATTACTCTTATTGTGCTTGACGGTTGGGGCATTGGAGAGAAAAATAAGGGTAATGCTATTGCCAATGCTCAATTACCTACTATAAATAAATTAAATCAATACTATCCACATATTGCGCTTCAAGCTTCTGGTATTTCGGTCGGACTTCCTTGGGGAGAACCAGGCAATTCTGAGGTTGGTCATATGACCATGGGAACAGGAACCGTTATCTATCAAAATATGCCTCGTATTACTATGACTATTCAAAATGGAAAATTTTATCAAAATCCCATTTTTCTTCAAGCAATAGAAAATGCTCGTTCCCCAAAAAAAGCTGTCCATTTAATGGGTTTAGTAGGTAAAGGAAAAATTCATTCTTCTATAGATCATCTCTATGCCTTGTTAGAATTAATGCATCAACAAAAAGTAGAACGAGTTTTTATTCATGCTTTTACTGATGGACGAGATTCTTCTCCTACTTCTGGTGTAGAAATTATTAAAGAAATTGAACAAAAAATTAAACAATATAAAGTGGGTAAGATTGCTTCCCTTAGCGGTCGTTATTTTGCTATGGATAGAAATAATAACTGGGACCGTATTAAAAAAGCTTACGATGCTATGACAAGAGGCGTGGGTAATAAAACTGAAAATCCTCAAAAATATATACAAGAATCTTATAAAAAAGAAATTTTTGACGAATATTTAGAACCAGCCGTCGTTTGCCAAAATAATATTCCTATTGGACAAATCAAGGATGGTGATTCTGTAATCTTTTTTAACTATCGTGAAGATCGCGCTCGTCAAATTACTAAAACCTTTACAGTACCCAGTTTTTCTAAATTTTCAGTGGTCACAATGCCTAAACTATTTTTTGTTACTATGACTCAATATGAAAAAAATCTTCCCGTAGAAATAGCCTACCCACCAGAAAAAGTAGAAAATTGTCTTAGCAAAGTACTCAGCGAACATAAACTAAAGCAACTCCGCATTGCTGAAACAGAAAAATTTGCTCACGTTACTTATTTTTTTAATGGTGGTATTGAAAAACCCTTTGCTGGAGAGGATCGTTTAATTGTTCCCTCCAAAGATGTTACTACTTTTGATAAATGTCCTGAAATGAGTGCTCCAGAAATTACAGAAAAAGTCTTAGAAAATATCGCTAAAGATCAATACGATTTTATTTTAATTAATTTCGCTAATTCCGACATTGTTGGTCATACTGGTAATGAAAAAGCTGCTATTAAAGCCATCCAAACAGTTGATAATTGCTTAGAAAAAATAATTAAAGCAGTTCTTCTAGCTGAGGGTTGTCTTTTAATTACCGCTGATCATGGTAATGTAGAAAAAATGATAGATCCTCATACAGGAGAAAAGGATACTGAACATACCAACAACCCTGTTCCACTTTGGTATGTTACACCTACCAATCATCACTCAAAGTTAATTGAAAAAAAACTTCCTTCTGTAGCTGGTCTTTTAAGTGATATAGCTCCTACTATTTTAGCTATTATGCAAATTGAAAAACCTGAAGATATGAGTGGAGAAAGTTTATTATCAGTTCTTAAATAAAATTAAAGTAATCAAAAAATAAGACTACAGTCTTATTTTTTGATTACTCCTTTTGTAATTTTAACTTAGTAAATAATGTTATTTTTGAATAACTTTATCCACTAAACGATATTTTTTAGCTTCTTTAGCACTCATAAAATAATCCCTCTCTACATCATTTTCTATTTTTTTTAGCGGTTGCCGACAATGAGTAGCTAATATTTCATTTAAACGTTTTTTAATTTTTAAAATATGTTTAGCGTGAATATCAATATCCGTAGCTTGTCCTTGAGCACCACCCATAACCTGATGAATTAAAACTTCTCCATTAGGTAAAATCATACGCTTTCCCTTAGCTCCAGAAGCTAAAATTAAAGCAGCAGCAGAAGCTGCCATACCAACACAAATAGTAGCCACATCTGGTTTTACATATTGCATAGTATCATAAATAGCTAAAGCTGAAGTAACTTCTCCACCAGGAGAATTAATATATAATTTTATTTCTTCTTTAGAATTCTGCGAGGCTAAAAAAAGTAACTGTGCAATAATAGCATTAGCCATTATATCATTAATTTCTCCACTTAAAAAAATAATTCGGTCTTTTAAAAGACGTGAATAAATATCGTAAGCTCGTTCTCCATAACTAGTTTTTTCAATTACTGTTGGAATAAGATATTGATTTTTCATAAATCTTAATTTTAATCTTTTATACTTATTGGCTTTTTAAATTTTATTTAACTTTTTAAAGTTTCTCCAAATAAGCAAAAACCCTTTCATTTTCTAATAAAACTTTGCTGTAATTATAAAGCCTTTTCATATCAATATTTTTTTCCACATCTTTAACTTTTTTATAATATTGCATAGTTTTATTCATTTCTATTTCTACTTCTTTAGAAGAAGCTTCAATTTTTTGGTCTTCAGCTATTTTTTCTAATACTAAAGCACTCAATACTCGTTTTTTAGCTTGTGGCTCCCAATCTTTCATTAAATCCTCTTTTTTCTTCTTTAATTGGGCCAGATACTGATCTAAATTCATACCCGTTGATTGTAATTGATATTCCAACTCGCTCATCATTTTCTTAACTTCTTCTTTAATTAAAATATCTGGTAATTCGCCAGAAGTCTTTTTTACAATCGCTTCTAGATATTGAGCTCTTTTTTCTTCTTTATTTTTTGCTAACATCTCTTTTTTCATCCCTTCTTGAATACTTTTTTTTAGCATTGCTAAATTTTTAAAATCTCCTATTGATTGAGCAAATTCATCATTAACCTCTGGTATTTGCCTTTCTTGAACTAAATTAACTTTTACTTGAAAAGTAGCTGGTTTACCAGCTAATTCTTTTTGATGATACTTTTCTGGAAAAGTTAACTCAAATTCTTTTTCATCTCCAGCTTGCATACCAATAATTTTTTCTTCAAAACCAGGAATAAACACTCCCTTACCTAAAATTAGGGAATGTTTCTTGCTTGATCCATTTTCAATGGGCACTCCACCCATCAGTACTTTAAAATCTAATTCTACACTATCATTGTTTTTAGCTTCCCGATTAACCGTTACTAATTTTACTCGGCTAGCTGCCAGCTTTTCTAATTCTAGTTCTAATTCTTTTTCATCTACTTCAGTTGGCTTATTGGTAAAATCTTTATTTATTTTCTTAATTTCTTTCTCATATCCTTCAGCTATTTTAATTTTAGGCATTACAGAAACAATTACCTTATACTGCAAATCGTTTTCTTCTTTTGCTTTAATTAGTTCTATTTGAGGAGCTCCAATAACTTCTAATTTTTTTTCTGTCACAAATTTAACTGAACTTTTTTTAACTGCTTTTTCAGCCGCATTATTAATGATAGGCTCTTTCCCTATTTTCTGTTCCACAATTTTTCGTGGAGCTTTCCCTGGACGAAATCCTTCAATTTTTATTTCTTGAGCAGCTTCACTAGCCGCCACATCCAAATATCTTTTCCACTCTTGCCAAGGCACAGTTATTTCAAATTCAATTTTAGACTGTGGTAATTTTTTCATAATTTTTTTAACTTTATAAATATTTACTATGTCTCGATTAATTGTTTTAGGTCACAAAAATCCAGATACT
>CAZWWQ010000004.1:0-354 GCA_964637685.1 uncultured Bdellovibrionales bacterium
ATAAAGTAAAACTATGACATAAAAAAACAAAATACTAGCAAGTTCACTTCTAACACTTATCTTCCATTCTTATTTTGCTTGCATATTAGCAAAAATTAAAATAACTATATGAAAAAATTGTGTCATACCTTTAAAAATTGTTACTAAATAAAATCTGTAAATGTTTTTCTGGCATACTCATTTTCGGATATTTTTCCAATACTCTCTTTTTATTAAGCTCATTTCGCCTGTCTATTTTCAAAAGTAAATCAAAAAATCCAACAAGATTATCTGATGCCTCTTGAGAGTATTCAATTTGAGTTTGCACATCCTGTACCACCTGCTGTATTTCGTCTTCTTCAGCTTGTTTCTATT
>CAZWWQ010000004.1:364-14392 GCA_964637685.1 uncultured Bdellovibrionales bacterium
CAAATTAATCAATACAGGGAAAAGAATTGAACAATTTATCAAGATCCTTCTGTTGTTGTTCATTTTTATACCGTTGTAGTTCTTAGATTTGTCTACCCATTAGCCATAATTTCCAAATACCCAATAACAGAAAACGGCCAAAAAAACTATTCTTTTATTTTTCTTTATTATATCTATAATAATTATAATCTAATTTTAGACTAGCACAATACCCCTGATTTACCGCCTCATCCCCTCCAATCTCTAATCTCAAACCCTCCCCTTATCCTTTTCACCACTAATTTCTGTTTTTTTCTCCAACCAAGCTTACGAACATCTTCAATCGGAAGCGTTACACCAACTGATTGTTTGCCAATTTTAGTTAGTTTTCTAATATTTTTTTCTTCTCGCTTTCTTGTTGTCATCTTTTTTATGTAAGTATTAAGGTGGGTATTATAATACCCACCTCTATTTTACATTCATTCAAGAATTTTAGTCAAACAAAAACAGCCCTCTTTCGGAAGACTGTTCCCTTGATGCACAGAATCGTGAAAGACGTTAGAACTATTTTTGAGAAAAAGAATAAATATATTTATATTCCTGATTTTAAAATATGATCTACTCCACAGCATCATTCACCATACAGCTAGCGATAGATTGCAATAATTTGCCGAATGATTAGCTCATCAGCTTTGATATATCTTCCAGTAAAATCAAACCACACTGTCATAAAATCTTCTTTGTATAATTTTCTCATATCACCTATTTCTGGGTCTTGAAGATAAATATTATTATTATCTATCCCGCAAACTACAGAGTAATGACCGTCTGAAACATCCACATCAGTATAATCCATTCTTCCGCGAGTAAACCAGTTTACAATAACTGGCACATCTTTTTCTAGCCACGCTTCTATATCCCTAAAACTGCTATTATTTTTTATTTTAACTTTAAACCCAAAGCTTTCGGCTGCCTTTTTTATCCCTTGGTCATCAGTTCCTAAATCCTTTTTTGTTCCACATAGTCTTGCTAACTCTTTCTCACTTTTTTCAATCCCATAGTAGGATAGCAAAATTTTCAATGAAGCTGGACCGCACATCCCCACGCCTAATGTTTCTTGAAACGGTTTAACTTTTAGCATTGTTTTCATATTTTTTAAGTTAATTTTAATTGCCCAAATATTTTGTATTTTATTATAAATATCCATAGTCTCTTTATCGGACTTGCTTACGATTATAAATCCGAATATTGGTCTCCACTTATTTACAATTGAAATAATTGCACTTTTTTTTCTCCTTTTATAGGATACCGTACTTCTTTCATTTTATCCACAATCTCTTTTTCTTCATTCCGATTATCTTTTTTCATATTTTATTCACCTCACTTTCTAGCTCAGTCGGAAAACAAAAAAGCGACTGAGAGCTTTAATCCATTCCAATTACTTGGTAATGAATGAAATCTCCCAACCGCTTAAATAAAATACACGATTAGTCATTTATCTCTTAAGGCTAACCGCAGATTTCCCAGTTTGCCCATCAACATAACATTGAAAAAATAAATGTTTATTGTTTTTAACCTACTACAAGTTTATTTTAGCACATCTGAAACAAAAAATCAAGCAATTCCCTCTCAAGCAATATAAAAAAAATTACGTAATTAATTACGTAATTCTTTTTATCGGCACGGGTGGAGGGAATCGAACCCCCGTTATTGGTTTTGGAGACCAACGTATTGCCACTATACGACACCCGCAAACTATTTTAAATTCAATATTCTTAACAATGCGTTATGAACAGATCCACTAGATTTTAATCCTTTTTATCTTTTAAATGCTACATACTTATCCAAAAAAGTTTCATAATAAATTAGATTTGGATTTTTTCCTTTGGTTGTTTGCGTATTACCCGTTTTATGTTTAGTGATTCTCCGCCTCAAATCGGAAGTACAACTAATATAAAAATTCTTTTTAGTATTTTCCAGTTTTAACAAATATATAATAAAAACTGCCAACCTCTCAGTCTTAACTGACGGGTTTAACCCGTCAGTCGTGGGCGACAGATTATTTCATCTCTTTATGCAAAGTGTGTTTTTTACATTTTGGACAATGCTTTTTCAATTCCAATTTTTCTTTAATTTTTTTCTTATTTCGAGAGGTAAAATAATTGATATTTTTACATTCGGTACAACGCATTTTTACTAAGGTTTCTCGTGCCATAAGTTTATATTATATATTAACTAAATTAAAATTTTTATGAGCCGTTGTGCGGATTTGAACCGCAGACCTATTCCTTACCATGGAATTGCTCTACCAACTGAGCTACAACGGCCAAGGTAGTTCAGATACAATTTACCTTTCTTTAATAATTCATAAATTGTGGGCCGGGAGGGATTTGAACCCCCGTAGGCTTGCGCCGCCTGATTTACAGTCAGGTGCATTTGACCACTCTGCTACCGACCCAAATTACTTTTTAATTCTTCCTTGTAAGAGCCACCCATCAGATTCGAACTGATGACCTACTGTTTACAAAACAGTTGCTCTAACCAACTGAGCTAGGGTGGCTATTTCTTTATTCATCATTAACTTAACGTCCCATAATTCTTTCTAACTTTCTTAATTTTATTTTTACATTAACATTCTGTGCATCTAATTTAATAGCTTGTTTAAAACACTCTTTTGCATCTTTCCAATTTTCAATTTCCAAATAATAATCTCCTAAACTCTCGTAAGCTTTTACATCTTTAGGATTATTAGCTATTTTTTCAATCATTATCTTCTCAATCTTACGTGGTCTAACTACTTTTTCACTAATAATAGGACGCACTACTTTTTCTTTTTTTCCAAAAAATTCTTTCAAATTATTTTCAATTCTTTGTCTACTTTGTTTAGTTTCCTTAATTTTACGCATTATTTCAGCCTCTTTAATTAAATCGCTTTTTTTATTTTCATCTTTTTCCCTTTTAGTTAAAATAATCTTTATTTTCTCTTTAACTATTTTAACTATCTTGCCAATAACCAGGATTATTCCCTTTATCATCCTTTTCATTTTTTCCCTTAGCGTCTTTTGTTTTTTCTTAATTTTAAAATCTTCATCCTCTAAATGGGCTACCTGAGGAGCTTTCTTCATTAAAAATAGAATAATTCCTACTAAACTAAAAATTACTAATAACGGAGGGATAATTGAATATAGCATTGTTATAATTACAACGTGTTTATCTAACTTAAACTAGATAAACATCTTACTTTAAATCTTCTTTTTTTAGAGTTACATATTTACCTTTTTCTGTTTTTACTTTAATTTCTTGTGTTATAGCATTTATTTCTATGACCGTTCCTTTTCCTTCGCTTGTTTTTATAATACTATACATTTCTGGCATTCCTACTAACATTTTTCGATACTGATCAGCTTCATAGGCTAGACAGCACATTAAACGTCCACATAGTCCTGATATTCTTTCTGAACCACGATGAGCTATTTGTTGAACCCTAGCCATATCTGTCGTGATACTAGGAATACTACCGGGAAATTTAACGCAACACAACTCTCTACCACAAACACCATAGCCTCCTAATTTTCTGGCTTCATCACGACTACCAATCTGTTTCATTCTAATGGTTCTCTTCATCTTAGTCGCTAGCTCCCTAATCAATTGACGAAAGTCAACTCTTCCATCGGCCGTAAAAACAAAAATAATTTGCTTTCCATCTAAACTAACCCAACCATCAATAACTTTCATAGCCAACTCTTCTTTTTTTGCCTCAATCTGACAATCATGAATAAGTTTTTTCACATCTTCTATGTGTTCTCGATAAATTTTCTTATCATGTTCCGTAGCTTTTCTAATTATCTTTTCCATAGGTTCATCCCCTGATTCTACTCTAGAATTCAAAACAACACCTACTTCATTCTTATTTTCAATTGGAACTACTACTAAATCTCCTTTTTTTAATTTCAAAGAGCTTATATATAATTGAGGATTTTCCCAAGAATAAATAGAAACTAAAACTTTCGACATATTTATTTTATTCAAATTAAATAGAAACTATCAATAATTATTCTTTTTTTATTGGCTAATTTAAATTACAATTCTAAACGAGAAAATTCTCCTATTTGAATATTTTCTCCAATTTTTCCAATTTTATCTGTAATTAAATCACCTACTGTTTGTTCTGGATTTTTCACAAAAGCTTGTGTTAACAAAGCTCTTTCCTGACGAAATTTCTTCTCCTTCCCTTTCAAAATATTAGCTATTAGTTTGGTTGGCTTATTTTCATTTTTAAGTTGCTCCTGCCAAATTTCTTTTTCCTCTTCAATTACAGCTTTAGTAATTTCTTCTGGATGAATACAAGCAGGATTCATGGCCGTTATATGCATAGCTATATCTTGAGCTAATTGCTGAAACTCTTCATTGCGTGCTACAAAATCGGTTTCACAAAGAAGTTTTACCATAGCCCCCATTCTATTATTAGAATGAATATAACTCGCCACCACACCTTCTTGAGTAGAACGTTGAGCCTTCTTAATTGCTTTTTCTTGTCCTCTTTTTCTCAATAATTTAATGGCCTTCACTTCATCTCCTTGAGCTTCTTCTAATGCTTTTTTTATATCTACCATACCACTACCGGTTTGCTCTCTTAATTTTTTTATTTTCTTTAACATATATTTTAACTAATTTTTTTATCTACTGGCATTTGTTTTTTTTCTTTTCCAGTTAAAATTGCTTTACATATATAAGCCAACATTAGTCTTAAAGAAGAAATAGCATCTTCGTTAACTGGAATGGGATAATCAATATCACTAGGGTTAGTATTAGTATCTACAAAAGCAACTACAGGAATATTTTTCAGCTTAGCTTCTTTTACTGCTAAATTATCTTCATTAATAGAAGTAACAAAAATAGTTCCCGGCAACTTTACCATATTTTTTATTCCACCCATTTTTCTTTCTAATCTTCCTAGCTCTTCTGTTTTTTTAGCTTGTTCAAATTTAGTATACTTGCCGTACTCTCCCTTTTCTAACTTTTCTAAACCTTCTCTTAAATATTTAGCTCGACTCAATATCACCGATGAATTAGTAAATGTCCCCCCTAACCAACGTTCACTAACAAAAGGCATCTGGCATTTTTTAGCAGCTGATCGCACTATTTGCTTGGCCTGTTTTTTAGTCCCTACAAAAAGAACTTCTTGACCTTGCATCACTATTTCAGTTATAAAATTAAGCGCTTCTTCTAATTTTTTTTTCGTTTTTTCCAAATCAATAATATTGATATTATTCCTTGTTGTAAAAATGTACTCATCCATTTTAGGATTTTTTCTTGACTTATGATGTCCAAAATGAACGCCATTTTTAAACATATCCTCTACACTAACAGTTAATTTTGAAAAATCAAAATCAGCAAAATAGTCGCCATTTATAGAACGACTCACTTTCTTTTTCTCAACTATTTTAGTTGATTTCTCTGTACTTTTTGACATTATTTTTTCCTTAATTATTATTTATGCTACTCACTAGAGTTTCGTAGCATAACCGCTACTTTTTATTAAGATCTTTTTATACCCCAATTAAATGAGGACAGGACCAAGACCTAAAAAGTATGAGTTTTAATACTTATTCAATATATCAGTCACTCGCCCTCTTGTCAATTTTTCTTTTCTATGCTAGATTAGTTGAGTAGAAAAGACATTGATAATAGCAAAGTAGTGGCCAGTTTCGCCTTCGGTGTTGCTTGCAGATAATTTGCTTTAAACTTATGAAAAAAGAAATCCATCCCCAATATTACCCAGAAGCTAAAATAATTTGTGCTTGTGGTAATGTCATTACAGTCGGTTCAACTGTTAAAGAGATGAAAGTAGAAGTTTGTAGTGCTTGTCACCCTCTTTATACTGGCAAAAAGAAGCTCTTAGATGCTACCGGAAGAGTTGAACGTTTTAAAAAGATAGCCGAAAAAGCCGCCAAAAAGAAAGAACTAAAAAAGAAAAAGAAAAGTCGTGTTAAGAAAAATAAAGCAGAAATTAAAAAAGTAACTTCTAAAAAGAAACTAAAAAAATAATTAAATTTTCTTTTTCAAAAAACAGGCTAGAACCCTGTTTTTTAGTATAAAATCAAAATAATAATTTTTTAGTCTATCGCTTAGCCCACTGAGGAGATTTACGAGCTTTTTTCAAGCCCGGTTTCTTACGCTCTACTTTTCGTGAATCTCGAGTTAAAAATCCTTGTGCCTTTAAAGATTTTTTTAGTGTTTCATTAAATATAACTAACGCCTTAGCAATACCTAATCGAGCAGCTCCAGCTTGAGCACTACTACCACTACCAGATAAACTAATCTCTACTTTGAAAAATGTTTCCTCACCAATCAACTCCAAAGGAGCTTTAGTTTCATTAACTAACCGTTCTAAAGGAAGATAATCTTCTATTTTTTTCTTATTTATCATTATTTTATTTTGAGTACCTACATAGGGAAAAATTTTCACTCTTGCCACCGCTGTTTTTCTTCTTCCTACCGCATAAAAATAACGACCTTTAGTAGTAGTTTTATTTTTAGTAGTTTTAACTTTTTTCTCTTCTGTTTTTTTCGTTACCATATTAATCATTAATTAATGAGTTATTTCTATTTTATGAGTTTGTTTATCATCTCTATAAACTTTTAATCTTGTCATCATTCTATTGCGTAATTTATTCTTAGGCAACATTCCATAAACCGCTTCAACAATAACTTTTCTGGAATCTCGTTTAATTTTATCCTTTAATTTAACATCTCGTATTCCTCCTGGATAACCACTATAATAATGATATATCTTAGCTTCTTTTTTATTACCGCTTACTTTAATTTTGTCTGTATTAATAACTACAGCTATATCACCACCATCAATATGCGGGGTAAAATCAACTTTATTTTTTCCTCGCAAAACTCGCACAATCTCAGTAGCTAATCTTCCTAAATTTTCACTTTCAGCATTAAATAAATGGTATTTCCTAATAATATTCTTTCTACCTTTTTGCATAATTTTAATAAATTTCTTTGAATTATAAAATATTTCGTTTTTAGATAAATTCTATGATGGCCTTCTTAGCATTATCACTTTTCCTTGGAGCTAATCTTATTATCCTGGTATAACCACTTTTTCTCTTTTCAAATCTCCCTAAAAATTCCCCCATTACCTTTTTAACCGCTATCATCGGCAAATCTTTTCTTAAATTTCTCGCTATCGTCACTTTACTACTCTCAAGCTTTTTAGCTTTATTAATAATTTTATCTATCCTTATTTTTAATTCTTTAGCTTTAGCCTCTGTTGTTGTAATCTTCTCCCGCATTATTAAACTACCTAGCATAGTTCTCCAAAGAGCTACTCGCTGGCTTCTTTCTCTTCCAAATTCTTTTGTCTTATTTGAATGTTGCATAAAAATTACCTTTAGAAAAATTAGAAAAACTCAATTATCTAGTTCCTCTAAATTATATTAGTTGCTCATTTTTTTAAGATTGAGTCCAAAATCTCCTGTGGCTTTTTTAATTTCCTTTATTCCCTTTGCTCCCATTCCTGGAAAATCACCTATTTGTTTTTCATTAAGTTTGATAATATTTCCTACTGTATTAATTTTATTATCTTTCAAAATATTTAGTGTCCGAGTAGAAAGACTTTTTAAATTCTCCACTTCTATTTTTTTTGCATCTACCACATCTTCTTTCTTTTCTTCTTTAACCACTTCTTTTTCAGGCTTTTTTTCTTTTTCCACCTTCTCTTTTTCTTCACCAGCATCCTTAATTTCTTTCATTTCAGAAAATTGAGCTACCAGAATATCCACTGCTTGAGAAAAAGCTTCTTCTGGAGTAATGCTTCCATCAGTAGCTATTTTCAAACTAATTTTTTCAAAATCAGTTCTTTTCCCTACTCGCATATTAGCAATAGTATAATTTACTCTTTTTATGGGTGTATAAATAGCATCCACCGCAATAATACCCACTTGCTTATCTTCTCTCTTCTGTTGCTCTACTGGTACATAGCCAATACCCACATTAATTTCCATATCTATTTCCAGTTCTCCTTTAGAGCTAGTAATGGTAGCAATATGAGCTTCTTTGTTAACTACCTCTACATTAGAAGGACATTTAATCATACTAGCTGTGATTACTTTTTCTCCTTTTACCTTAAGACTAACCTGCATCGGCTTATTATCAAAAGCTTTAAATCTAATTTGTTTTAAATTTAGGATTATTTGAATAACATCTTCCACAACATTAGGTATAGTAGAAAATTCATGACTAACTCCTTTTATTTTTATAGAAGTAATAGCCGCTCCTGAAAGAGAAGAAATAAGAACTCTTCTTAAAGCGTTTCCTAAAGTCATTCCATAACCTGGATGACAACCTTTTATTTCAAACAAACTCACATTTTCATCAATAGGAGTGTATTGTGGTTTTTGAGGAAGTAATATTTTCATATAATTTACCAGTTTAAGTAAAATTTTATAAAATAATTTTTATTGATTATTCTATTTGTATTTTACCCTTTCTATTATTTAATTATCTAGAATAATACTCAACAATAACTTGAGCATCAACGTTAATTCCAATATCATCTCGCCTTGGAAAATTAATTATCTTTCCTTCGGATTTTTTATAATCAAAACGTATCCAGCTTGGAAAATCTTTTTTATTTTTTAAAGTTTCCGCTAATTTTTTAAAATAAACTTTTTCTTTTTTGTTCGGATTAACTCCTATCGTTTGTTCTATTTTAACTTCAAAAGAAGGTATGTCTACTTTTTTTCCATCAACTGTAATCATCCCATGATTGACTAATTGTCGTGCTGCTGATCGAGAACTAGCCAAGCCCATTCGGTAAACTACATTATCCAAACGTAACTCCAAACGAGCTAACAACAAATCTCCAGTTACACCTTTTTTATTTCTAATTTCTTCAAAATGATTTCTGAATTGTTTTTCTAAAACTCCATATATCCTTTTAATTTTTTGTTTTACAGCTAATTGCATACCAAATTCACTAGCTCCTCTACGTTTCTTTTTACCATGAATTCCCGGTGCATAATCACGCTTAACCATAGCACACTTAGCTGAAACACAACGATCACCTTTAAGAAAAAGCTTTTCTCCAGCTCTTCGGCACTGTTTACATTTTGGGTCTATATTTCTAGCCATATTGAATCACAAAAAATTAATAAAATTACAAACGACGTGGTTTTCTTGCTCGACATCCATTATGTGGAATAGGAGTAATATCTTTGATAGAAATCAAATTGAAACCGTTGTTAGCTAAAGCTCTAACAGAAGATTCTCGTCCACTACCCACTCCCTTAACAAAAACTTCTAAATCTTTTAATCCATATTTTTTCACTTTTTCTGTTACATTAGCCACTACTTGAGTCGCTGCATATGGAGTAGCTTTTTTGGCTCCCTTAAATCCTAACAATCCAGAAGTAGCCCAAGCTAAAACATTACCATTTAAATCAGAAAGACTCACCACTGTGTTGTTATAAGAACACTTTATATTAGCTTTTCCTTTCAAAACTTGTCTTTTTTTCTTACTTTTTTTCTTACTTTCTAAAACTTTTTTAGGCTCTTCTTTTTTAACTATTTTCTTTACTTCTACTTCTGATTTCCTTTCTTGATTATTTTTTTCTTTAGTTATTTCCAAACCTTCCGTTTTTATTTCGGATTTATCTATCTTTTTTGGTTCTTTTTTTGGATTAGTTTGTTCTGTCATAATAAATAAATTAAATAAACTAGCAAATTCTTTATGAATTAATCTTTAAATTAAGTTAATTAAGTTTAAGTTTAAGTTTTTTCCGCCCTTACTCTTCCAGATCCCATTGTTCTTCTTATGTTTCCTCTTACTGTTCGATTATTAGTTTTAGTCCTTTGACCTCTAGAAGGTAATCCTTTTTGATGTCTTGAACCACGATAACAACCAATCTCTCTTAAACGTTTTACATTGTCTCGGATCTCATGTTTTAATTCACCTTCTACTTTAGATTTTTTTTCAATCTGATTTCTAATTTCATTTTGTTCCTTTTCAGTCAAATCCTTAGTTCTCTTATCTTCTGAAATTTTTAAACTAGCTAAAATTTTAGCCGCACTAGCAGAGCCAATACCATAGATATAGGTAAGAGAAACTATTATTCTTTTATCATCAGGAATATTAACTCCGGCAATTCTTAACATAATTGTTTAAGTTTGATAATTTATACTAACTTACTTACTCGCTTACTTAATTTTAACCTTGTCGTTGTTTATGTTTAGGATTAGAACAAATAACATAAAGCTTTCCTTTACGTTTAACAATTTTACATTTATCACAAATTTTTTTTACTGAAGCTCTAACTTTCATTATCTTATCTTTTTTAATACTTTTTAGCTTTTTAAATAAAACGCTTTTTCTATTTTAATCTTTGCACTATTCTTCCTTTAGTTAGATCATAGGGACTCATTTCCACTAAAACTTTATCTCCTGGGATTAAACGAATATAATTAACCCTCATTCTTCCTGAAATATGAGCTAAAACTTCGTGTCCATTATCCAGTTTAACTTTAAAAGTAGTGCTCGGTAAATTTTCCGTTACTGTTCCTTCTAACTTAACTATTTCTTTATTTTGAGACATAAATTATATTTCCTTATAAAACAAAAAAGACGGGATTACCCAAAACAAAACCGATGTTTTATCTTGGGAACCAGCGAACGGACCAAATTCTTGAAAAAGTAAAATCCCCTCTAAACACTAAAACAATAAATTTTAAACCTACCTCTGAACAATAATAAAAAACGCTACTTATTCTTTTTATAAAGAATTTTAATGTCTTTATTTATAATATATCTATTTACTTTACCTGTCAAGAGTTATTTCTACTCTCTTTTCTTGAAAGGGAATTCTTCCTTGAATAAAAGATGGCCAATACTGAACATCTATTTTATCAATATCTGGATAAGTACTTAAATAAGCTTTCATTACTGATTCACTTTTCCCTAAAATATCCTTTTTAATTGTAGCTATATCCACATTGGGTTTTATTTCTCCCTTGGCTTGAAAACGCATATCTATAGTTCCTTTTTCAAAATCAACATTAGCTTTTCCAAAATCTATAGTAATAGAATCAACCTTTATATCCGCCTGTCCATTTCCAGCTTTAGCTAACATTTGAGCTATCATCTTTTTTAATTTATCCCTTTGAACCACAATAGCGGTAACTTTCATACTGGCTGTTAATTGAAACGAATCAACTATTTCATTCAACGAATTTGACAACTTATAAGTAGCTTCTTTTTTATCAATAGCATCATCTAATAAAATTATGTCTTTACCCGCTACTTCTTTAATTTTCTGTTTGTAAGAATTATTCAAACTAACTAGGGCTTCTTTTTTAGCTTTGTCAATAT
Source organism: uncultured Bdellovibrionales bacterium (assembly GCA_964637685.1). Lineage (GTDB taxonomy): Bacteria > Patescibacteriota > Minisyncoccia > Moranbacterales > UBA2206 > CAZWWQ01. The sequence goes on from CAZWWQ010000004.1 coordinate 11,727, forward strand.
CTGATTGAGTTACTATATGTACTTTTTGATTACCGTCACCCCCACCAGACATAACTTTCTTTGATTGTGCATAAAATTTACTATATTTACTCGGCGTACTCTTAAAACCGGGGATCGTAAATTTTGTAGGTTGAATATTAAATTCTGAACCCGCTTCATCGGCCACTACTTGTGCTTCTATCGTACCTGCTTTTATTTGACCATCCTGCATACTTGTTCCCGGCACTGTTACCCCATGAACTAAACGAAATAATTTTCCACCTTCACTTACAAAACGCGTAGTCGCCACTAAGGGCTGTGCATGCGTACTATATTCATTATAAATAGTAATCATTCCTCTGGCTTTTTGGTTAGAAACTGTTTTTTCTCCAGTAGCTGAATAAGTTTTTTTAACTTCAACAGTAGTTTCTACTTTTTGTGCTGGAATAATTCCTTTTTTTATATCAGCAGAATATAAATCAGTTCTTCCTATTATCTTAGAATCTATTGTTTTGGACTTAATTTTAGTTATAATGTCTATTTTGACTTCAGGAATAAATAAATACCCACCCACAACTCCAATTACAACCAGAAAAAGAACTCCAAAAATAAGAAATCGTCGGCGAATTTTGGAAGAAATCTCATAATCTTGTTTTCCTTTTTTCTTTGTTACTAATTTTTTTTCTTTTTTAGAAGAACGAAAAAATTTAGCTACTTTTTCATTATTTAAATCATCTAAAGGATTTTTTTTAACTGCATTTTTAGTTAATACTAAATTTTGAGGTTGCGTATTAATATCTAAATTTGATTGACGACTTTTTCTCAATCCTTTTTGAGAATTTAAAATTAATTCCTTATTAGTTATTTTTTCCTTTTCTCCTGCTAAAGAATAGGCTGCTTTCTTTTTTTTAAATGGTATTAATTTTTTATCATCCTGCTTAACGAACTCTTCTTCATCAAAATAATTAGCTGTTCCAATTTGATCCAAATGCTCATCCAATTCATTTGTTTCATCCAATTCTTTTTTGACCTCCTGTAAATTTTTTTCTTTTTCATTATTTTGATCATTTAAATCAATTTCTTCATCAGCGATATTATCCATTTTCTGTTGCACTAAAATACCAGCTTTTTCAATTAAAATCTTTCCCAATTTATCTTGAGTTACCACCATCAACTGCAATCCAACTTCATCAGCTTCTTTTTTTAAAATTCTTAAATTAACAATACTTTGAATTAACAATGCCCTTTTAGGTACCACCATAATTACTTCTCTCGTTTGAGCTTCTTTTAAACGCTCCACTATAGAAGTTATTTCTTCATCAATATCGATATAAAATGTTTGATGCATAAACTTATGATAATTTATTTTTGAATTATTTTAACAGCCCTTCGTAAAATTCCTGCTAAAGCTTTTTCCTCCCCCACCAAGTCTAGAGCTAAATTAGCTAATCCCATAGGAGTAATATCTTGAGGATCTCTAAGTTGTTGAGTTTCATCAATAATATTAGTTACATCTTTAGGTTGTAAAAAGCTCACTTCAATTGATTTCGCAAAGGGTAGGTTCTTACGCCAACCAGACGTCATCAATACTTTTTTTATGCCTGGCAATCCTGAACCACCACCACAGAGAAAAAAACGATGAGGAATAATATTAGCTTCTGAAAATTCACTCAGGGTTAACTCTATTCCTCTCAACCAAACTTTGCAATCATCTTCTAATTTTTTCTCAATTTTTAAACTAATATCTTGATTTAATTTTCCTTCCGAATATTTAATTTTCAATAATTCAGCTTCTTCAAAGCCAATAGCAAACTTTTGAGCTAATCTCTTTGTAAACGCTCGCCCTCCTAATCCAAACATTTTTGTTCCTTCTAAACCACCATTTCTAACTACCGCCACATCCGTTGTTCCTCCTCCAATATCAACAAAAACAGCATTGAAATCCGCCACATCTTCAATACCCATAGAACGAGCTACTGCATAGGGCTCTGCCGCAATATTTAACAAATCTAGTTTTAATTCATCTCCGATCTTTTGCAAGGCTCCTAAATGAATCATTGGAGCGTAAGCATTAAAAATAGAAATAGAAACATCTCGTCCTTGAAAACCAATTGGATTAGATATCTTATAGCCATCAATTCTTACATCTACGATAGAAGCATTTATTAGTTTCACTTCTATCTCACTATGCCCTGTTTCCCAAGCCAATTGTTGACGAATTCTATCAAAAGCTTTCCATTGCACTTTTTGAATAATATTTTTTAGTTCTGGAGTATCAATTCTTAACTTTTGATTGATTCTTTCATAGTGAACGGTGGTAGTTGTTCCTTTTACTAATTCTCCCGCAATACCAATAATAGCCTTATTAGCTTTTTTTATTCCCGCCATTTTCTTCGCTAATTCAATGGCTTGACGACAATTACTAATCACTCCTGAAATATCAGAAACAGCTCCGCTGTGCATATCTTTTAAACCTTGTCGGGCTCTTCCCACTCCTTTTATTCTTCCCACTCCCAATTCATTATCCACTTTAAAAATCAAAGCTTTTACTACCTCAGTACCAATATCTAAAGACAGAAGATATTCTGAAGAACTTACTCGCCTTCCTAAAATTTTAGCTATTATTCCCATGCACTAAGAATTATTTGTATTTTTTATTTAGCTACTTTAATTATAAAATAAATTAC
>CAZWWQ010000005.1:0-14309 GCA_964637685.1 uncultured Bdellovibrionales bacterium
ACACCCAAGTGATTAATCCAAAATTAAAAAATATTAAAAGTCCATTTTGATTTTAAAAAAATGCAAATAGCAAAACATCAAAAACTTAATATTCCTTTGAAAATTTTAACTGTTTTAATTCAATTAAATAAAGCTGGTTTTGAAGCGTATATTGTAGGTGGAAGTGTACGAGATTTATTATTAAAGAAAGAACCGCATGACTGGGATATCACTACTAATGCTCATCCAAGGGAAATTTTAAAGATTTTCCCAGATAGTGTTTATGAAAATAAGTTTGGAACGGTGGGGATAAAAATAAGAAGCAAAAAAGAAGAGGGAGAGGATAATTTAGCGGAAAATCAAAAAAAGGAAAAAGGAATAATGGAAACTACCGAAATTGTAGAGGTAACAACTTATCGGATTGAGTCTCAATATAGTGATAAAAGGCATCCAGATAAAATTAAGTTTGCCAAAACTTTAAAAGAAGATTTATCTCGTCGTGATTTTACTATTAATGCTATGGCTATTGATTTAGTGAAGAAAGACGATTTAAAAAAGAAATTAGTAAAAACAGAGTTTAAACTCATTGATTTATTTACTGGAAAAGATGATTTAAAAAAGAAAATAATTTGTACTGTAGGAAAGGCGGAGGAACGTTTTAATGAGGATGCTTTACGAATGATGAGAGCAATTAGATTTGCTGTTGCTTTAGATTTTAAAATTGAAGAAAAAACTTTTCAAGCTATTAAAAATAAGGCCAAAAATTTAAAATACATTTCAGCGGAAAGGATTAAGGATGAATTTAAAAAAATAATTTTGTCTAATCAGCCAGCTCAAGGAATTGAATTATTGCATAAGACAGGATTGTTAGTGTTTATTTTGCCTGAATTGGAAAATGGTGGTGAAGTAAAATTAAATCGTCATCATTATTATGGTCCCTACAATACAGTATATAAACATTTAGTGGCTAGCTTAGAGAAGTGTCCTTCTCAAAAATTAGAAGTGCGATTAGCAGCATTATTGCATGATATTGGAAAATTAAAAGTAAAAAAAGGAACAGGTGAAAAGGCTACTTTTTATAATCATGAATATGCGGGAGCTTATATGGCTGAAAAGATTTTAAAAAGATTGAAATTTTCACAAAAAGTTATTGAAAAGGTAGTGGCTCTAGTAAGAAATCATATGTTTTATTATAATGTAGATGAAGTTGGAGCGGCTGGAGTGCGAAAAGTAATAAGGAAAATAGGATTAGAAAATATAAAAGATTTAATTGATGTACGTGTTGCTGATCGCTTGGGAAGTGGTGTGCCAAAAGCAATTCCTTATAAACTTCGTCATTTTCAATATATGGTAGAAAAAGTTTCTCAAGATGCTATTTCGGTAAAACAATTAAAAATCAATGGAAATGATTTAATGAAAGAGTTGAACATTGTACCTGGGCCAAAAATTGGAGCTATCTTAGAAGTTCTTTTGGCAAAAGTGATTGATGAACCAATATTAAACAAAAAAAAGAATTTGTTGGATTTAGCAGAAAAATTAAATAAGAGTGATTTAAAAGATTTACGTTTTATGGCACAAAAAAAAATTGAACAAGAAAAACAAACAGAAGATAAAAATAGGAAAGAAAGATATTGGGTTCAGTGATAAGTAAAAGAATTAAAAATATTTCTAATAAATTATTAAAATAATAATATTAAATAGGCTTCTCAAATTGCACATATTGTTTATGCTAAGAAATATTTAGAAAGTTTAGAGTTGGCTAAAATGAAAGGTAAATTAAGGGCGGAAAAATTTTTAGCGGGAGAAAATAAATTAAATAAAGATGAATTTATTTTGGGAGCTGTTTTTCCAGACATCAGAAGAATAGATCAGAAAATAACACGTCAAGACACACATTTACAATTTACTCCTTTAAATTTGGATTTTTCAGGGTTAACTTCTTTTCAGGCGGGCTGGAAATTTCACCTTTATTGTGATATGCGTCGAGAAGCTATCTTAAATAAGGAACAGTTCTATAGTTTAAAGAATACAGATAAATTTTATGGAGCCCCAGCTAAATTATTAGAAGACGAAATTATTTATGAGGAATATAATAATTGGGAAAAAATAGTTAATTATTTTAGAAACCCTCCATATATTAAGACTAACATAGCAATTACAAAAGAAACTTTTTATTTATGGTATGCTATATTAGCTAAATATATGGAAAAAAAGCCGACACTAAAAACTCTGAGTATTTTTTTAAGTAAAATGGAAGGTTTTAGTGAAAATTTAGATGCCATTGAATCATTAATAGTTAAAATGCGAACTGATAAAAAAATTCTTTCTTATCTTCAAAAAATACAGGAAAAAATTCTTTAATTAAGTTAAAATTGGTTATGAAAATTTTAGACGGAAATAAAATAGCTAATCAAATAGAAGAAAAGTTAAAATCGGAGGTTTTAGCATGGAGAGAAAAAGGAATAGTCCCTGGTTTAGCAGTAATTTTAGTGGGTGATGATCCTGCTTCACAATTATATGTGCAACATAAAGAAATGATTTCTCAAAAACTAGGTTTTCATTCAGAGATTTATAGATTAGAAGCGAACGTAGCAGAGAAAAAAGTAATAGCTTTAATTAAAGAATTAAATATTAAGGATTCTCTTCATGGTATCTTGGTGCAACTACCTTTACCAAAACAAATCAATACGCAAAAAATTATTCAAGCAATTAGTCCAATTAAAGATGTGGATTGTTTTCATCCTCAAAATGTAGGACGTTTAATTATTGGAGATGGAGTTTTTTATCCTTGTACTCCAATGGGGATTGTAGAACTTTTTAAATATTATCAGATAGAAGTGTCTGGTCAGGAAGTAGTAATAGTAGGAGCTAGTAATATTGTAGGAAAACCACTAGCTTTAATGTTGTTAAATTTAGGAGCAACGGTTACCGTTTGTCATGATAAAACTCAGAATTTAGCTAAGAAATGTTTACAGGCGGATATTTTAATTTCGGCCACTGGTCAAGCTGGACTAATTAAGGCGGATATGGTAAAACAAGGAGCGGTGGTAGTAGATGTTGGTATGAATCGAGAGAAAAATAAAAAATTACAAGGGGATGTTGATTTTAAAGCAGTTAGTCAAGTAGCTTCAGCTATAACGCCAGTTCCTGGTGGTATTGGGCCTATGACTATTGCGATGTTGATGAAAAATACGCTTATAGCTGTTAAACAAATTAAAATAAAAGATGCTTATGCAGGTAAAAGTTCCTCTAATTAAAGAAAATCTTGTTAGTTTATTACGTAGAGCAGGTTATGTTTTTCAACATCAAACAGGAGAAGAAATGAGTTTTATTCGTTCTTTTTCTCGTTCTGGCTATCCTCGTTTTCATATCTATGCTAAATTAACTGAAACGGAGATGATATTCAATATTCATTTAGACAGAAAAAAGGAAACCTATGGTAGTGGCACTCGTCATCATGGAGAATATGATAATGATGGTGTATTGGCAGAAGAGATTGTTAGATTGAAAAGTATGTTAAAATAATGAGCCGCGGTGGTGGAATTGGTATACACGCTAGTCTTAGGAACTAGTGGGCTTGTCCCATGCGAGTTCGAGTCTCGCCCGTGGCACAAAAATAGGGTTAAAATAAACTCTAGTTTCTAAATTTTAAGCTAGCTCACCCTAAAAAGGTAGTTTATTTTATTGGGTGTGTGGCGGAATTGGTATACGCGTATGCTTCAGAAGCATATGGGAGCAATCCCTTGGAGGTTCAAATCCTCTCATACCCACAAAAAATTCTTATAATTTTTTATGTCAGTAATAACCATTACAGAAAATAATATTGGAGAACGAATTGATAGATTCCTAACACGGGAGTTTTTTTCTTATATACGAGCGGATATTATTCGGTCTATAAAGTTAGGGCAAGTGTTAGTGAATAAAAAAACAATTAAACCTAGTTATAGATTAAAAAAGGATGATAAGTTAATAATTAACTTAAAAAAAGAGAAGCCGGTCTTAATAGCCAATAAAAAAATAAAACTGGATATTATTTATCAAAATGAAAATCTAATAATCATTAATAAGCCGGTAGGACTTCAAATTCATCCAGCTTCTTCAATACAAGATAATAAAAAAAGAGCTGAAAAAACTTTAGTCAACGGTTTATTAGCATTCTATCCAAAAATAAAAACAGTCGGTGATGATCCAGTTAATCGTCCTGGAATTGTGCATCGTTTAGATAGAGATACGAGTGGAATAATGGTAGTAGCTAAAAATCAAAAAACTTTTGTTCAGCTAAAAAAACTTTTTAAAACACATCAAGTAAAAAAAACTTATTGGGCTTTAGTGATAGGAAATTTAGGGAAAGAAGGAGAGTGGGGAGTGATTGATAAACCTTTAGCTCGATCAAGTAATTATAAAAAACAAGTAATTGCCAACAAAAAAACTAAAACTAAGGTGCGTTCAGCAATTACAGAATATCGAATTTTAAAAAACTGGAAGGGTTTTTCTCTTTTAGAAATTAATCTTAAGACGGGACGGATGCATCAGATTAGAGTGCATTTAACTTCCTTAGGTCATCCTTTGGTAGGAGATCAAAAATATCAATTAAAAAAAGTAAAAGGACCGAAGAATATTACACATCAATTATTACATGCAAAAAAAATAGCTTTTGTATTGGAAGGAAAACAATATGAATTTGAAAGTCAATTGTCAGTTACTTTCCAAGATTTTCTTTTATTCCTTGACGAAAATAAACTAAAAGGCTATGATGAAAAAGCTAAAAAATAGAATTGATTTTCTAAATACTCAAGCTTTTGAGATTATTTTTTGTTTAGGAATACAGTTGTTTATAATAAAGAAGTGAATATAAAATTATTGAGAAGCAGAAGTTTCTTAATAATTTTAAAAACTATATGGATAATAGAATAATTGAATTTAATCAAAAGTTAAGAAAGAATAAAAACGTAGATTTTCAAGCTGGTGATGTAGTTAAAGTGCATTTAATAATTAAAGAAGGAGAGAAGAAAAGAATTCAGGTTTTTGAAGGTCTAGTTTTAGCGGTCAAAGGAAGACAAAGTGCTTCACCGACTATTACGGTAAGGAAAGTTTCTCATAACGTGGGGGTGGAAATGATTGTGCCGGTTTTATCTAAAAATGTAAGTAAAATAGAATTATTAAAAAAAGCAAAAGTACGAAGAGCTAAATTATATTATGTAAGAGGTTTAACAGCAAAACAAAGTCGGATGCAATATAAAGATATGAGTAAAATAGAGGCAAAGAAAGAAAAGCCTGCTGTAGTTGAGAAAATTGAGAAAAAAGAAGAAGCTAAAAAAGAAGAAGTAAAAAAAGTGGAAACTGAAAAAGCTAAGAAAGAAATAACTTCAACAAATAGCAAAAAGAAAGAAACTATTAAAAAATCTGATACAAAGAAATAAGAAATTTAGTCTAAAAAATGCTTGAATAGCTAAGGCTTTTAGGGGATATGGTGGAATCGGTATACACGCATGCTTGAGGTGCATGGCTATTTATAGCATGAGGGTTCGAGTCCCTCTATCCCCACATCCCAAGAAACTATTAATTAGCCAGGTTAGCTCAGTGGTAGAGCAGAGGACTGAAAATCCTTGTGTCCCCAGTTCAATTCTGGGACCTGGCACTTAGAGACTTGAATGAAAGGACAATTAGCTCAATTGGCTAGAGTCCGCCGCGGCGGATTAACACCAGAGATATATGTTTAATGTTTATGTTATTATAAATAAAAGCGGTAAACTATATATTGGACAAACAAATAATGTAGAAAGAAGATTTTTAGAACACAACGAAACCGGTAAAGGATACACAGCTAAATATAGACCATGGAAATTGATATACAAAGAGAAATTTGAAAGTAGAAAAGAGGCGATGCAGAGGGAGAAATATTTAAAAACTGGAGTCGGAAGAGAGTGGATTAAAAATAAAATAATAGAGTGTAAAATTAAATTAAATAAAAAAAGGACAATTAGCTCAATTGGCTAGAGTCCGCCGCGGCGGATTAACACCAGAGATATATGTTTAATGTTTATGTTATTATAAATAAAAGCGGTAAACTATATATTGGACAAACAAATAATGTAGAAAGAAGATTTTTAGAACACAACGAAACCGGTAAAGGATACACAGCTAAATATAGACCATGGAAATTGATATACAAAGAGAAATTTGAAAGTAGAAAAGAGGCGATGCAGAGGGAGAAATATTTAAAAACTGGAGTCGGAAGAGAGTGGATTAAAAATAAAATAATAGAGTGTAAAATTAAATTAAATAAAAAAAGGACAATTAGCTCAATTGGCTAGAGCACCTCGTTTACACCGAGGGGGTTATAGGTTCGAGTCCTATATTGTCCACCAGAACTTAGCTTTGAACATAAATAAAATACTAAAATACATATGATGGCTTGCTAGAGTTAGTTTTTTGGTGTATAATTAGAATATCGGGTGAGGTTTAATTATTAAAAAAATAAAAATATATGGAAAATAAAAATATATTTGAAGAAGCATTTAAAAAACAAAAAGGTTTTTATGATTCATTGCCAAAAGAAAAAGACGATAATGAGATAGAAGAAGAAAATACAGAAAATAAAAATAGCGTATCTGAAAAGCAAAAAAGTGAAAAAATACAAAACGAGGCAAAAGAGATTAGCTTACCAGATCTGAATTATTTAGATGATATCTTGGAAGAATCAGAAAAAATTGTTAAATTAGCTATGTTGTCAGAACAAGAAATTAATGAAATGTTAGAGAAACGACAAGAAACACGTGATGAGATTAGAGAGCTAGAAATTGATAAAGAAAATAGATTACAGCAAGCAGAATTATTTAATCCAGTAGAAAATTTGACAATAGCTGATTATAAAAGAATGGTTGTTGAAGGTATTATAGATGAAAGCTATGCTAAGCGATTAGAAAAATTAGATGATATAATTAATACTTTTAGTGTATTAGATAATATTTCAACTGAAAATGCTTTAAAATTAAGAAAGCTTTCTCAAATTAGAAGTTCTATAAGAAAAAAATTAGAGAGTCAAATTCAAGAAAGACAACAAGAGTTTATTGAATATCAAAAAGAGATAAAAGATCAAATATTTCAAGATTATGCTGAAAAGGTAGAAAAACTAGAAAATATTATGCTTGAAATAGAATCTAATCCGAAAGCTTTTAATAAGCTTTATGATGTAGCAAAAAAAGAGATGGAAGCTTCTGAGAGAAAGAAGGAGGAAATAGAAAAAAAAGTAATATTAGAGGCTACACGGATTACACAATCTTTAACAGCTAGACACAGTAATGTTTTTAAACGTTTAGAAGAAATTGTTCATTTTAATAGTGGAGATGAAGAAAAAAATATAAAAGAGAATTTAGTAGAGGTTTTGAAAAGAGGAAATAAAAAAGAAATACAAAGTGTGTTTGACAAAGTGCGGAGTCAAATTATTAAATCTATCGTTGAGGGAGAAGGAGAGGAACAAATTAAATCTTCTAAAGAACTTGTTCCTTGGGAAATATATGCTACTGCTATACCTTATATAGATGCTATTAATGATATTTCTGCCTTATCTTTTAAGAAACCTCTTCAAGAGTTAGCTAATAAGGATAATGAAAAAGCTGAAGAATTATTGAAGCAGTGTAGTCAAATTTTTGATGAGAATCTAGCCTTGCGTAAATTAGTAGGTAAAAAATGGATACGAGATAAAAAAACTGGTAAGTAATCTTTAGGAATGTTTTGGGTAGCATTTGAGATAAGAAAAGAAAACGATAAAAAAGGAATAACAGAAAAGAGAAAAATAGAAAAAGAGAAGAGAAAAGCTGAGATGGAAAAATATGAGAAAGCAGCTCGTGAGTTAGAAAGGAATGGCGGCATGATGTATAAAGTGCCGATTAAAGATAAAAAAGGTGATATTTTGTTTTATGCTTGGACAGCTGTTAAAATAGAAAAAGGAATAGAAAAAGTTGATCCTGATACGCGAAGAGGAAGAAGAAGGGTTAAAAATAATAAATCATTAGATATCCCTTGCTGGAAAATAGCAGAAGTGGCAGGAGCCAAAAATGGAATGAAAGCGGGTGATGTAGCTGGTTTAACAATGATTCAATTTCCGGAAAGAGTAAGAGAGATAGCCGAAAAATATTTTGAAAAAGAAGGGGAAGAGTTTATTAAGCCTATTCCTCGTGAATTAGAAAAGTAAAAAATTGTTTTAAATTAGATTTATATCTGCCCTTATCTTATCTGCTATATTATGATAGGATGAGGGCGTATTTTCTTTAAAATTAAGCGGGTATCGTATAAAGGCTATTATACGTCCTTGCCAAGGATGAGATACGGGTTCAATTCCCGTTACCCGCTCCAAGAAAAAAACAAGATCTTTAATGGTCTTGTTTTTTAGTGTTTTAGAATAGAAAATTTGGTTAAATTTTGCTTTAGATAAGCCAATATATGTTTATATAGCTTGACATAAAAGCTTAAATTTGCTATAGTACTTAGTTCATTGGAACAATCTTTTTTAAAAGATTATGACTGTGAATATCTTGATTAAAGTTTTATTTATTCAAGATTTAACAATTAAAATAATTTTAATGCGTATCATTAGTGCTTTTTTAATCTTACGGATTATACTTCTGTTAATTTTGCCACAAACAGCTTTAGCAGCCGAAAACATAGTATCTAGTGAAACAAATATAAAAATTAAAATAGAGAATAATTTTTTAGCTATTGGTAGTATGCACGAAAATACTTACTTGGCTTTAAATAATCAAAATGATAAAGAGTTTGAAGGTTTTGTTCAAATTAGAAAAATGCAAGATCGTGAAAGAGAGCAGGCAGTAGAAAAATTAAGAGAAAAAGTTAGAGGAGTAGTTTTTCCTCAGGGAAAATTTATAATTAATGCTTCTGCTTATACGGCGGCGGCAGATGAGTGTGGAAAATCAGATGGAATTACGGCTTCGGGATTGAAAGTTAAGGAATTAGAAACCATTGCTTGTTCACGTCAATTTCCCTTAGGAACGAAAATAAATATTGATGGGATGGGAACTTATATTTGTGAAGATCGCGGAGGAGCCATTAAAGGTAATCATATAGATATTTATATGAAAACTAAAAACCAAGCCTTTACTTTTGGTCGTAGGCATCTTTTAGCTCAAGTGGTTATGTAAAATTTTAATAAAACCTTGCTACTAAAGCAGGGTTTTATTTTTTATGTTATCGATATAATTTTTAACTAGAATAGAATTAATATTTAAAAAATAAATAATTGACGAGAAGGTGTGGTTTTGATAGTATGCAACTAGTTATTTTTAGGTCGTGTGGCGGAGTGGTTACGCACCGGTCTGCAAAACCGGTTACTCCGGTTCAATTCCGGACACGACCTCAAAAATACTTATCTTGTCAGATGATTACTTTTTAAGTATACTTAAGAAGTATTGTTATTCTGCCCGAGTGGTGAAATTGGTATACACAAGGGACTTAAAATCCCTCGGATGCATAATCCATGCGAGTTCGAGTCTCGCCTCGGGCACTGAGAAAAATATCGGCGTTAGGTCGATTTTTTTAATGGTAAAATAGTAAATTAATTTTTTAAGATTATAAGCTCTGGGCAAAAATAATTTTTTATTGTAGAATAAAGTTAAGAGAAGTTACTAAAATAGAATTAATTTTATTTAAGATATATTTAATAAAAACAAAATGTTTAAAAAAAATAATGCTAGTATTAATTTTAAAAATAGTTCTGAATTACAAAATCTTTCAGTACATACTATGAAAAAAGATCTGGAGAAATTAAAAGATCCAAAGTTTGATATAAATAAAGAAAATAATTCTGTTGAAATAAAAAAGATGTCTCTTGGGGCGGAAAAAAAATTAACAGCTAAGGAAAAAACTAGCCCCTTTTTAACTCAAATAGACCATAAGGAAAAGGTTGATCTGACTAAAAAACCAGCAGTAAAAACGGGTACTCGAATTTTCCCCACTAATAGTTCGAGAAATGTTCCTCTTCCTCCTAAAAATAAATTAATTCATAAGCAAAAACAATTAAAAAAGAAAGAAAAAAAAATGACAGGAATAGTTATAAGCATAATTTTATTCCTTATTCTCATATCTTTAAGTGCCGGTAGTTATTATTTTTGGAAAACACGCCTTCAACCTAAAAAACAGGTAGTTAAAAAAGAAGTGCAGAAACCAATAGTCAAAAAAACAACTACTAAAAAAATTCCATCTCAAGAAAAGCAGGATATTTTTACTACGGATAAGCCCAATTATTTAGTGATTGATCAAGCCACAACTGATCAGATGGGGGTGAAAAAAATTATTCAAACCTACGGAGAACAAGTTTCTCAAACAGCGATAATTTTACCGGTGGAATTTATGGTGGTAGATAAACAAAATAATCCACTTTCTTTCCAGGATTTTGCTCAAAAATTAGGCTTAAATTTTCCTACTGCTATAATTAGTCAATTAAGTACGGACTTCAGTCTCTATATTTATAATGATAATAATCAGATTCGTTTAGGTTTAGTTGTAGCTACCCCAAAAAGTGAGTCACTTAAAAAATTATTTTTAGCTGAAGAAGAAACCTTGCCACAAGATTTACAATCCTTATTTTTAACTACTCAATATACACTTAAAGAGAAGGCCTCTTTTAATGATGGTCAGTATAAGGATTATAGTATTCGTTATGATAATGTGATTTCTCCAGAAATATTGTCTGTTGATTATACAATAACCAAAAATAATTTAGTTATTGGAACAACTAAAAAAACAATTAGAGTAATCATAGACGCTCTACAAAGAAAAACAGCAAATTCTGAAACAAATAAGTAGTTTATCTGTGGATAACTTGTTTAGAAAATGGGTTATTCTATAATTAATTAAAAAAGAAAATCATTTAATAAAAAGGAAGTTTTTAAAAATAATAAGTTAGATGATTAATAAAAGATTTCAAAAAGAGCATGAGCCTTTATTTAAGCTATTGTAAAGAAATACTGATTGACTGAAGGATAATTTTTTGCTATAATGATGATATAGTAATATTAAAAATTAAATAGTTACAGCGGAATAGTTTTCAATCGCAATTTCCCCCTATTTGCGATTGAAAACCGTTCTGCTGTTCAAGTGTTTTCATCAACGTATGAAAACCGCTCCAATTTTTCTGACATTGGAGACCCAAAATAAAAACAAATAAAACTTTTTTAAACAAAAATAAAAATAAAAAAGTAAAGTTCTTTATATTCAAAGGCGAAAGCCAGAGAATGGCAGAATAAAAAGTATTAAAAAAAGTCAGAAAATACTTAAAAATTTCATGTATATAAAATACATGTGGTCTATAATTTCTCAAGCCTCTCACCCGGGCTAAGAAATATCCGATTCACACGTTAATACATGATCAACACCGAGGCGTTCTACAGCCTATATTTTTTCTTATCGGGCGTTTGAGAGCGCCTTGGTTACCATACCAAGGAGATTTTTTTAATTTTGAATAGAAATTGTGCAATACCTGAAAAGGTGTTTTTTTGTGGTTTAATTTTAAAATTATTAAAAATAGAGTATACTAAATTTATGGATAAACATAAATTAGGAGCGTTAGGAGAAAAAGTGGCTGCTCAATACCTAAAAAAACAAGGTTACCAAATTTTAGCCAGAAATTTTCAAAATACTCACGGAAAAAGATTGGGAGAGATTGATATTATAGCAGAAGATAAAAAAGAGCAAGAAATTATTTTTGTAGAAGTAAAAACTCGAGAATATCCTAAATTTAAAAACACCAATCCAGAAGAAAATATAACAGCGAGCAAGTTAAGGAAATTAGTTAAGATTGCCCAATATTATTTACAAATAAAACATCGTAAGGAGACTAAATATCGTTTTGATGCGATTGCTATTTGGGTAAATTTACAAACCAAAAAAGCTAAAATAAAATATATTCCTAATCTTTAATAGACGCATAATAGTTATTTTGCTATAATTAAGAAGTAATTAAGTAATTTTGTTAGTGGATAAGATAATTAATTAAAAAATATAGTTATGGCTATAAACGAAGAAAAATTAAGAAAACTAAAACAGTCTTTAATAGAGGAAAAAAATAACTTAGAAAAAGATTTAATAGAAATTGCTAAACCAGTAAATCAGAAAAAAGGTGATTACGAGACTATTTATGAAGATATTGGCAGTGATAAAGATGATAATGCTACGGAAGTTAATCAATATACTCAAAATTTATCTATAGAAAATAACTTGGAAAAAAAATTACAAGCTGTTTTAGATGCTTTGGCTAAAATAGAAGCAGGTACTTATGGAGTTTGTGAAAAATGTCAGCAAGAAATACCAATAGAAAGATTAACAGCTAATCCTAGTGCTAAAACTTGTCTTCATTGCTAACTTTGTTTTACTAAACTAAATATATTATGAATAATTATCTGAGGAAATTTTTTTATTTTTTTATTTTTTTTGTGCTTTTGACTATTGATCAAGTTTCTAAATATCTTATCCGCACGAGAGGCGGATTTTATATTTGTAATCAAAATTTAGCTTTTAGTTTTTCCTTACCCCTAATTTTATTTTGGATAACCTGGTTTTTTATTGTTTTTTGGTTGGGGTGGATGTTATATAAAAAATATTTTTTAGTAGAAACTTTTTATTTAATACTTATTTTAGCTGGAGCTTTGTCTAATGTTCTAGATAGAATTTTTTATGGTTGTGTTTTAGATTTTATAGATATTCATTTTTGGCCGATATTTAATTTGGCCGATACCTTCATTGTTGTAGGAGTTTTAATTTTGATTTTTAAATTATTGAAAAAACATTCTTATGTCGAGTAAAGTTTTATCAGCGACTACGTTAGGCTTAAAAAGTAAATTAGTGGAGGTGGAAGTAGATACTGTTTCAGCTGGTTTACATCAATTTAATATTGTTGGTTTGCCAGATGCTTCAGTAAAGGAATCGCGTGATCGAGTGAGTTCAGCTATAAGAAATGCTGGTTTTCGTCCTCCGCATAGAGCAGGAAGAGTTACGGTTAATTTAGCTCCGGCTAATCTTAAAAAAGAAGGTCCTATTTATGATTTGCCCATTGCTTTAGGTTTTTTGTTGACAACTAAACAAATTGAATTTGATTTTAAAAATAAACTTTTTTTAGGGGAATTATCCTTAGATGGAAGAGTGAGGCCAGTTAAGGGAGTGCTTCCTATGGCTCTTTTGGCTAAGGAAAAAAATATCCAAGAAATTTATGTGCCAGCAGAAAATGCTTCTGAGGCTGCGGTTATTGGTGAAGTAAGTGTTTTTCCGGTGCATTCTTTAACCCAACTGTTAGAGCATCTTTTAAAAGAAAAAGAAATTATTCCGGTGGCTAAAATAAAATTAGACGAGCTGTTTTCTTATAAAGATACTAGCTTAGATATGAGTTATGTTAAGGGACAAGAACAAGCCAAAAGAGCTTTAGAAATCGCAGCTGCAGGAGGACATAATGTTATTCTTAATGGTCCTCCTGGTTCTGGAAAAACTTTATTAGCTAAGGCTATGACTTCAATCTTACCGAAGTTAACAGTTCCAGAGTCTTTAGAAGTAACAAAAATTTTTTCTATTGCTGGTCAATTGCCATCAGCAACACCACTAATTACGCAACGTCAATTCCGTTCACCTCATCATAGTGCTAGTGCAGTTTCTTTAGTGGGAGGAGGGTCTTTTCCACGACCAGGAGAAATTAGTTTAGCTCATCGAGGAATTTTATTTTTAGATGAGTTTCCAGAATTTTCTCGTTCTGTTTTAGAAAATTTACGTCAACCATTAGAAGAAGGTTTGATTACTATTGCTCGAGCACAGGGAACTTTAGAGTTTCCCGCTCGCTTTACATTAGTGGCGGCTATGAATCCTTGTCCTTGTGGTAATGCTACTGATCCAGAAAAAACTTGTTCTTGTAGTCCGGCATCTATTATTCGCTATCAGCGAAAAATTTCAGGACCTATTTTAGATAGAATTGATTTACAAGTAGAAGTTCCTCGTTTAAGTTATGCTAAATTGGTGGAAGATTCTTCAGGAGAAAAATCCACAATAATTCGTGAACGAGTAGAAAAAGCGAGAGAAATCCAAAGGAAACGTTTTCAGGAAACAAAAATTATGACGAATAATGAAATGACTAGCGAATTAATTAAATTTTTTTGTCTCTTAGACAAAGCGGGAATTGAATTAATGAAAAAAGCTGTGACTAGTTTTCATTTGAGCGCGCGGGCGTATTATCGTATAATAAAAGTAGCCCGCACTATTGCTGATTTGGCTGGTGCAGAAAAAATAGCGCCTACTCACATAGCTGAAGCTATTCAATATCGATTTAAGGCGGAATA
>CAZWWQ010000006.1:0-13218 GCA_964637685.1 uncultured Bdellovibrionales bacterium
AGAAAGATTTAAATTATGTAAAATAGCAAAATTAAAAAAGAAATGAATTAAAAAAGCCATTGAAAAAATTAAGGCGGTAATTAAAAAAGAACTTTTTTTCTGAATAACTAAAAAATAGCCAAAAAAAGTAGTTGTAAAAGTATGTATTAAAAATAATCCAATATAAGACCAAAAAAAAGTTTTTTCTATTGAAGAATAACTGAAAATATTTAAGGTTATTTCTGTCAAAGAAAAACCTACTCCAATGAAGAAAGCTTGAAAAAAAATAGTAGAAGGAAAGTTTTTTTTAGTGGCAATTTTTTGAATGACTATAATTTTTAAAAATTCTTCTATAAAAACAGCTAGAGTCATTAAAGTTATACTTCCTAATAAAGAAGGATTAAAAATAATAAGTATAAATTCTAAAACAAGAGCTCCTAAGGCGATGGGTATTCCTATAAAAAAAGCTTTTAATAAAGATAAGAACATAAAATTAAATTAAAGGAAGATTAGCTTCTGTTTTTAATTGATACCAATTATGATTAATTTCTTGTTGAAAGGAAATTTGGTTTTTCTTCTGTTGCCAACGCCAAAAACCAGCCATAGCAATCATAGCAGCATTATCACCACAATAACTATTATTGGGGATTTGTAATTGAATGAGCGGGAATTTTTCATGTAATGTATTAGTTAATTGTTGGCGTAAAGCTTGATTGGACGCTACTCCACCACCGAGAAGAACAGTTTTTACGGGATATTTTTCTAGTGCTTTTAAGGTTTTGGTAATTAAAACATCTATGACGGCTTGTTGAAATTCATAACAGATTTTTTGGATAAACTTTTTATTATTAAGCAAAGGTTTGTTTTTTTTGGTTAAATAAAGTACAGCTGTTTTTAAACCAGAAAAAGAAAAATTAAAATTGGGAGTGTGGAGCATCGGTCGTGGTAAAGAAAAATTGAAAGCTAATTTTGTGGGCTCAGAATGTTTGCTGGTCAAAAATTTTTTCCAAAGCAAGGCTTGATCTGCAATTAATGGTCCACCAGGATAACCTAAGCCTAAAATTCTAGCTACTTTATCAAAGGCTTCACCGACTGCATCATCTACTGTTTCACCAATAATATTATAATCCAAAGGTTTTTTTAATAGAATTAATTGAGTATGTCCTCCAGAAACTAGTAAGCCAAGAGCGGGAAATTGAGCTGGAAAAGGAATTGAAAAAGGGGAGTGAGTATCAATAAAACTAGCACTAAGATGACCCTCTAAGTGGTTAATTCCCAACAGAGGTTTTTGCCAAAGATAGGCCAATGTTTTGGCAGTGCTAGTTCCAATTAAGAGAGCTGGAATAAGCCCCGGTCCGTTAGTTACAGAGATCAAATCAATCTCTGATAAAGAAACGTGAGCTTGTTGAAGAGCTTCTTCTATAATAGGAAGAATGTTTTTTAAATGTTCTCTAGCGGCTAAATTAGGCACTACACCACCCCATTGAGCGTGTAATTCAACCTGAGAAGAAACGATATTAGCTAAAAGAGAAAAAGTATTTTTTTCAGATTTTCCAATAGCACAAGCTGTTTCATCACAGGAAGTTTCCAAACTTAAAATTAGCATAAAACCTTTTAATAACGGATGAATTACTTTCTAAATATACCTGAATTAAGCTTAAATTGCAAAAATTAGAATGGGGGGTATTTTATTAGGTGGGTATTTAGGTGGGTATCTAAATACCCACCTAAATTGTATATTTATCAAAAGTCTTTTATAAAATAAAAACACCAGCTTTATCAGCTAGTGTTTTTTTAATGGTACCGCGTATGGGATTCGAACCCATGATTTCCAGGATGAAAACCTGGCGTCCTAGACCAGACTAGACGAACGCGGCATAATTATTTTATATTAAATCCTAATTTTAAAAGTATTTCTTTTCTGGCTTGGTAGTTCTTTTTTAGTTTTATTTCTCTCTGTCTTGCTTCTCTTTTTGTATCATATTTCTCTGTATATTTCAAAATAAATGGAATTCTATGTTTTATAGACTTTGTTTTACCCTGGTTATGTTCTTTTAACCGCCTATCTAAATTATCTGTGCTTCCTATATAATATCCAAGATCTTTTAAACTTTTTAAAATATATAAATAATGCATATTTTATAACTCAGGATGCCCGCCAGAGGCGGATCCGCCTCTGGCGGAAAAACCTGGCGTCCTAGACCAGACTAGACGAACGCGGCATAATTATTTTATATTAAATCCTAATTTTAAAAGTATTTCTTTTCTGGCTTGGTAGTTCTTTTTTAGTTTTATTTCTCTCTGTCTTGCTTCTCTTTTTGTATCATATTTCTCTGTATATTTCAAAATAAATGGAATTCTATGTTTTATAGACTTTGTTTTACCCTGGTTATGTTCTTTTAACCGCCTATCTAAATTATCTGTGCTTCCTATATAATATCCAAGATCTTTTAAACTTTTTAAAATATATAAATAATGCATATTTTATAACTCAGGATGCCCGCCAGAGGCGGATCCGCCTCTGGCGGAAAAACCTGGCGTCCTAGACCAGACTAGACGAACGCGGCATAAATACGGTAGAAAGCTTATAATAATAATTTTAATTTTTTCAATAATCCTTTTGTATAGCTTATAGAAATTTTTTTATCTGTCAAGTTTTTAAATTAAGAATTAAGTCTAGAAAACAATATAATGACTAAAATAGTCTAGCATAATTATTTACAGAAATCTAGTTTTTTGGAAAACTTAACTCCAAGATTTTTAAGTTGTAAGAATTTTTTAAAAGAGTATAATTTAAGTAAGACGTAACTGTCTTAAAAATAAAAACTATAAGTTAAAATGAAAAATAAAAAAATAATCAATTCAACTGACGTTGCTTATTTTTCAATGGAATTTGCTTTTTTCAATGATTTGCCTAATTATGCAGGTGGTTTAGGTGTTTTGGCAGCTGATATGATGTATTCTTGTGTGGATTTAGGGGTTAGAGCTGTAGGTGTTTCTTTGATTTACCATCAGGATGATGATCCTAAAAAAGCTTTCTCTTTTGAAAAATATCTTCAAAAATGTAACGAAACAGTAGCGGTTAAAATTGAGAATCGCTGGGTAAAAGTAGCGATTTGGAAATTAGAACTCAAGCAAAATAAAAATCAAGTTCCGATATTTTTTTTGAGTACTAATTTGGCTGAAAATGAAAAATGGGATAGAGATATAACGAAAAATCTTTATGCTTCTGATAGATACACTCGTCTTTGTCAAGAAGCTATTTTAGGTATTGGTGGTGTGCGAGCTTTAGAAGTGTTGGGTTATAAAAAAATTAAACGTTTTCATTTAAATGAAGGCCATTGTTCTTTGTTAACATTAGAGCTTTTACGGCGTTACGCTTATGATGAAAAAAAAGTTCGTTCTCTTTGTAGTTTTACTACCCATACACCAATTGCCTCTGGTCACGATTATTTTAACTATGATTTAGCTTATAAAGTAATTAAAGAAATTCTTCCGTGGGATATTAAAAAAATATCCAGAGAAGATAATTTAGGTATGACTGAATTAGCTTTGAGTCTAAGTCAGAAAACTAACAGTGTCTCTCTTCGGCACCAGAAAGTGTGTCAAAAAATGTTTCCTGGGCGAAAAATAGATAATGTCACCAACGGTATCTATCACTATCGCTGGGTGGGAAAGCCGATGAAAAGGCTATTTGATAGAAAACTTAAAGACTGGCGAAATAATCCTCAAATTTTTGAAAAATCTGAATTATTGCCAAATGAGGAATTATTTTTAACTCATCAACTGCAGAAGGAAGAATTAGTTAACTGGATAAATAATAATTCTTTTTTTCCTTTTAAAGAAAAGACTTCAAAAGATTATTTTTCTAGAGATATTTTAACTCTTGGATTTGCTCGACGTTTTGTTCCCTATAAACGTCCAGAACTTATTTTTCAAGACGAGAAATTTTTTGAACAATTGGGTCATCAAAAAATACAATTAATTTTTGCTGGGCACTGTAATCCAGCGGATAAATTTTGTAATACGACTATGTATGATATTGAATACTACACTAAAAAATTGAGAGGAAAAATCAAAATAGCCTTAATCCCAGATTATAATCTAGATATTGCTAAACGTTTAGTTACTGGTTGCGATGTTTGGCTCAATTCTCCTATTCCTCCTCAAGAGGCTAGTGGAACTAGTGGAATGAAAGCGGCACTGAATGGCTGTTTGAATTTATCTATTCCTGATGGCTGGTGGTTGGAAGCATTTGAAAAATATCCTCAAAGTGGATGGAATTTTGGTAGTTCTAAAATAAAATCAGAAGATAATCAAAATAAAAAAGATGCTCAAGATCTCATGTTAAAATTAGGCGAAGTAATAGACTGTTATTATGAAAGAAAAAAAGAGTGGATAGGAAAAATGAAACAAGCTATCGCTTTGCTGTCTTTTTTTAATACACACAGAGTAGTTAAAGAATATCAAGCAAAAATATGGATAGATAAAGAAAAATAATTTAATAAATTTATGTCACAGCCAACTATTTTAATGTATGGATGGGAGTTTCCGCCGTATAACAGTGGTGGTTTGGGTGTGGCTTGCTATGGATTATCGCGAGCATTAGCTAGAAAAAAAGTAAAAATAACTTTTGTTTTACCTCAAAAAATTCCTCTTTCAGCTGATTTTTTACGGGTTATATTTGCTCAAGATTATGCTAATTATTCAATTAAGAAAAAAAATAATCTTCAAACTAAGGGTTTTCTGCTTTACCCTTATATTACACAACAGGACTACCAACAGCAATATCAAGAATATGAAAAACAAAAGCAAAGTTTTCTTTTTGCTCCGGATTTATATTCAGAAGTGCAACGTTATGCTTTAAATGCTCAGGATATTGCTCATAAAGAAAAATTTGATATTATTCATGCGCATGATTGGCTATCTTTTTTAGCGGGAGTTAGATCCAAAGAAATAAGTGGTAAACCATTAGTTGTGCACGTGCATGCTACCGAGTTTGATAGAACAGGTAATCAAGGAGTGAACCAGTTAGTTTGGGAAATTGAAAAAGAAGGTTTGGAAAAAGCGGATAAAGTAGTAGCGGTTAGTAATATGGTTAAAGAAAATTTAATACAGCATTATGCTATTCCTGAAA
Source organism: uncultured Bdellovibrionales bacterium (assembly GCA_964637685.1). Taxonomy (GTDB): domain Bacteria; phylum Patescibacteriota; class Minisyncoccia; order Moranbacterales; family UBA2206; genus CAZWWQ01. The sequence continues at coordinate 5,117 of CAZWWQ010000006.1, forward strand.
AAAAAATAGAGGTTGTCTATAATGGCATAGAAGGGGAAGATTATACGCAAGACTTTGGAAAAAGTATTAGTCTGGAAAAGTTAAAAAAGGCGGGTAATAAAATTGTTCTTTTTCTGGGTAGATTAACTATTCAGAAAGGTCCGGATTATTTCATTCAAGTGGCTAAATTAGTTTTAGATTATGATCCTCATTTTATTTTTGTAGTAGCGGGTTCAGGGGATATGGAAAAGCAAATGATAGATGAAGTGGCACGCTTGGGAATTGCTGACAAAGTTATGTTTACTGGTTTTTTACGTGGAAAAGAATGGTCTCAAGTTTTTAAAGAAGCGGATATGTTTGTTATGCCTTCCGTTTCGGAACCTTTTGGTTTGGTGGCTTTAGAATCTATGATCAATGGTACGCCAGTTTTACTTTCTAAACAATCAGGAGCTTCTGAAGTAACTAAAAATGTGCTTAAAGTGGATTTTTGGGATGTGGATGAAATGGCTAATAAAATATTATCCACTCTCAATAATCAAGGAATCCAAAAAACTTTAAAAAAAGAAGGTTTTGAAGAAGTCAGAAACATTAATTGGCGACAAGCAGCCGATCGTTGCATTACAATTTACAATCAATTAAAAAGTAATTAACCTAATTTTATGGCTTCAATCTGTTTTTATTTTCAAGTTCATCAGCCAATGCGAATTAAGAAGTATCGTTTTTTTGATATAGGAAAAGAACATAATTATTTTGATGATCATTCAGATACTGATTTAAACAATGAGAAAATTTTAAAAAAAGTAGCCCAGAAAGCTTATCTTCCAACGAATAAATTATTATTAGAGCTTATTCATCAATATCCTGAGTTTAAAATAGCCTTTTCTTTTTCTGGTGTTTTTTTAGAGCAAGCTGAGAAATATTGTCCAGAAGTGATTGAATCTTTTCAGAAGTTAGTAGCTACTGGCAATGTAGAAGTCTTGAGTGAAACTTATTATCACTCACTTTCTTTTTTATATTCTCTAGATGAGTTTCAGTATCAAGTGCGTAAGCATCGGCAAAAAATAAAAGAATTATTTAATGTTGAGCCAAAAATTTTTCGTCATACAGAATTAATTTACAATAATAGATTAGCTAAAACAATAGAAAAAATGGGTTACGAAGGAATTTTAGCTGAAGGAGCGGATCATATTTTAGAATGGAGAAGTCCTAATTTTCTTTATCGCCCTAAAGGGACTAGTCAAATAAAATTATTTTTGAAAAACTATCGTCTTTCTGATGATATTGCTTTTCGTTTTTCCCAAAAAAGTTGGAAAGAATATCCACTAACCGCTCCTAAATTTGCTCATTGGGTAGAGAAACATAATGGTAATGGGGAAATAGTTAATCTTTTTATGGATTATGAAACTTTTGGAGAACATCAGTGGGAAGATACAGGGATTTTTAATTTTTTACGTCAATTACCAGAGGAAATTTATAAGAAAAAAAATCTTGACTTTATTACTCCTCGAGAAGCTTTAACAAGGTATAAACCAGTTGGTGAATTAGATTTTCCTCAATTTGTTTCTTGGGCGGATACTGAAAGGGATCTTTCAGCTTGGAGATCTAACGATATGCAAAAAGAAGCTTTAGCAAAAGTATATTCATTAGAGAAGCAAATTAAAGAAACTAAAAATAGACAGTTGCAAGAAGACTGGCGTCGAATGCAAATTTCTGATCATTTTTATTATATGTGTACTAAATGGTGGAACGATGGAGATGTGCATAAATATTTTAGTCCTTATGATTCTCCATACGATGCATTTATTGCTTTTATAAATGTCTTAAATGATATAAAATTAAGATGTGATTTAAAATAATTAAGTTTTATAAATAAAAAATAAAAAATAAGATGAAAAAAAAGAAAACTTCGGTTAATTTTGACAAACCGATTAAATTAAAAGTAAGAATTATTAATTCAAAGACTGTTCAAAAAAAAGAAGTTAAGAAAAATATTGAAGCTCCGCCAGAACAATATTTTTGGTTGAATGATGGATCAATATTAAAGGGTCTGAATGATCTCCAAAAAGCCTTAGAAACTATGAGTAGCGAGCAATATAATTATCATACTAATGATCATGGAAATGATTTTGTTCAGTGGATTAGAAATGTGTTAAAAGATGATGCTTTAGCTCAAGAGTTTAGTCAATTTAAAGATGAACAAATAGCGGCAAGAAAATTAAAAAAATATTTAGCTTAGATATATAAGTTTAAAAAAAGAAAATTTTATGTCTAAATCATTAGTCTTGGGAAATGGTAACATTTTAGTGGGTTTAAATGAATTTGCTCAAGTGCAAGATTTTTATTTTCCTCATATCGGACAGGAAAATCAAATTGGTAATGTTAATGATCATCGTATCGGAGTTATGGTGGGCGATTCTTTTAGTTGGATCGGAGATGGTACTTGGGAAATTTCTATTCAATACCAAACCGAAACATTAGTTTCTGATATTAAAGCTAGAAATAATCATTTAGGTATAGAAATTAATTTTGCGGATACAGTTTATAACGAAAAAAATATTTTTTTAAGAAAAATAACAGTTAAAAATTTAAAGGATTATCCTATAACGGCTAAGCTTTTTTTAGCACAACATTTTCAAATCTATGCTACACCCAAACGGGATACAGCTTATTATGAACCACGAAGGAAAGTGATTATTCACTATGAAGGGCGTCGTGTTTTTGTTGTTGGTGGAAAATATAAAGGTAAAAGCTTTGACAGTTATAGTGTAGGGTTGATGGGAATTGAAGGTAAAGAAGGTACTTGGCGAGATGCAGAAGATGGGAAATTAGAACGTAATGCTATTGAACATGGTTCAGTTGATTCAGTAATTCAATTTAATTTAAGCCTAGGAGCTCAAGAAGAAGAGGTAGTTGATTATTGGATTGCAGTGGCTAAAACTTTCAAAGAAGCGTTTATTTTGCATGACTATGTAGTTAAAAAAACGGCTACTTATTTAATACAATCTACTTACAATTTTTGGCAAGTTTGGGTTAATAAAACTAATATTAATTTTAGTGATTTACCTAAGAATGTCGTTGATTTATTTAAGCGTTCATTGTTAATTATGCGAACTCACATAGATAACAATGGAGCTATCTTGGCTTCTGGTGATTCAGATATGCTTCAAAATGGAAGAGATACATATGCGTATGTATGGCTTCGTGATGCTGCTTTTATTGCTATGGCTATGGATAAAGCAAAACATTTTGATTTGACACATAATTTTTTTCAATTTTGCCAGCATACTATTAGTGAAGAAGGTTATTTTTTTCATAAATATCGTTCGGACGAATCTATTGGTAGTTCTTGGTTACCCTGGGTAAAAAAAGGAGGGGAGACACAATTAGCTATTCAAGAAGATGAAACAGCTTTAGTCTTGTATGCTCTCTGGCATCATTATGAACAAAGTTTAGATTTAGAGTTTATAGAGAATCTATATTATCCACTGATTAAAAAGGCGGCTGATTTTATGTGTGATTATATTGATGCTAAAACAGGATTGCCTCAAGGTAGCTATGATATTTGGGAAGAGAAATTTGGGACTTCCACTTTTTCCTCTTCTAGTGTTTTTGCTGGCTTAACAGCGGCAAGTAAGTTAGCTAAACTTTTAGGTAAGACTAAAGATCGGGAAAAATATCAAAAAAAAGCCCAAAAAATGCAAAAAGCTATTTTAAAATTTATGTATAATAAGAAAGAAAAATATTTTTATCGTTATGTTAAAATAGAAGAAGGTTATTTTAAATATTTCAATCGAACTATTGATGCTAGTAGTTTTTTAGGCTTGTTTCGTTTCAATGTTTTAGAGGCTGATAGCCAAGAATTAAAAGAAATGGAAATTACAGCGAGAGACAATTTAACAGTTAAAACAAAAATAGGAGGAATAGCTCGTTATCAAGGAGATAAATATTATCAAGTTGAGGGTAGTGGGTTGAGTAATCCTTGGTTTATAACAACGTTAAGCTTCGTGCAATATAAATTAGCCATAGCTAAAAATAAACAAGATTTGCAAGAAGTTAAAAAATGGTTACAATGGACAGTAAAACATGCATTACCGTCAGGTATTTTGGCGGAACAAATAAATGCTCAAACGGGGGAGCAACTTTCAGCGGCACCTCTTACTTGGAGTCACGCTGAATTTGTTTTAACTGTTTTTCAATTCTTGGAAAAAATAAAAGAATTCAATAATAAGTAGGTTGGTATTATATGGAGCAAATAGGACAAAATATTTTTTTCTTTCTCCAACATTATGGTTATTGGGTGATGTTACCTTTAATGATCATTGAAGGACCAGTAGCGACAGTTATTGCAGCTTTACTGGCTTCATTAGGAGCTTTTAATATTTGGTTAGTATTAATTTATTCTATTACTGGAGATATTATTGGTGATGTATTTTTGTATGGAGTAGGCTATTTTCAAGGATTGAGTTTTGTGAGACGCATTGGAAAATATATGGGTATCACGGAAAAATTAGTGATGCGTATGGAAAAATATTTTACTTATCATGGAGGGAAAACAATTTTTCTTGTGAAATCTACTGTGGGTTTGTCTTGGGCTACTTTTGTGACAGCGGGTATCGTAAAAATGGATTTTAAGAAATTTCTTAAATATTCTTTTTTGGGTGGAATAGTTTGGAGTAGTTTTTTAGTTTCTATGGGTTATTTTTATGGTTATCTCTGGCGAGAGATAAAACAATATATAGAATGGGTTGGTTGGATTATATTTGTTTTAGCTTTCGTTTCTATTTTAGTGATTATTTTGTATAAACGCTATCAATCAAAAAAAATATTTATAGAGAATGGCGATTAATTTTGAAGTACCTTAAAAATGGTTGGAGTAAACTTATTAGTTAATGGGTTGCTAAAAATATTTTTTAGGGTAAGATAAAAAATATGGTTGAAGTAATAAATCAAAATATAGAGTCAGTTTTATCTGTAGAACCAAAGGAGTTATACGATAAAGAACGAAAGATAATTAGCCAGCCTTTTAAATTATTAGGTGCTAATGATAAGGCGGTTTTACTTGTTCATGGTTGGACAGCTACTCCTTACGAAGTTAAAAGATTAGGTGTTTATCTCAATGAAAATGGCTATACTGTTTTAGCTCCATTACTTAGTGGACATGGAACTAAACCTCAAGATTTAGAAAATATAAAGTGGACTGATTGGTTAAAAGATATTATTAAAGCTTACCAAGAACTAAAAAAAGATTATACGCAAGTATATATCATTGGAAATTCTTTAGGAGCTAATTTAGCAGTAGCTTTAGCTAAAGATAGGGCTGATATTGCTGGTTTGGTTTTGCTGGCTATGCCATATAAAATTCGGATGGAAAAATGGCTTTTTTTTCTAGCTCAAATAACTAAATCCTTAAAGCCTTATCATAAAAAGTTTTATCCACCTACTTTTGGTTCAGCGACTACTATACACGAGTGATTTCTTATCAAACTTATCCGACTAAGTCGGTTTTAGAAGTTTTTAAATTAGCTAAAATTTCACGGAAAGAATTAAATAAAATAACGCAGCCTTGTTTAATAATGCAATCTTCTAGTGATCATGTAGTAATATATAAAAGTTTAGAACAAATTTATGCAACTATTAATTCTTCTGTAAAAGAAAAAAAGTATATTCATAAAGCTTATCATACTTTTATTTCGGATATTAAAAATGAGCATGTTTTTCAAGATATTTTAAATTTTTTAGAAGCTAATTGAAATTGATAAATAAAAGTATGAATGTTGCTATTTTTACTAATAATTATCTACCTAATCCATACGGGGTTACTCAATCAATTGAAACATTTAGACAAGAATTTGAAAAACGGGGACATTCCGTTTTTATTTTTGCTCCTTATTTTCGAGAATATAAGGATAAAAATTTGCATATTTTTCGTTACCCAGCTTTAGATATAAAAATAAAATTTAGATTTCCACTGCCGTTACCATATTCGTCAAAAATGGATAAAATTATTAATAATTTAAATTTAGATATTATCCATGTGCAGCATCCTAATTTATTAGGAACAGTAGGCAAAAAATGGGCACGCAGAAAAAAAATTCCTCTTGTTTTTACTTGGCATACTTTGTATGACCAATATACTAATTTTGTTCCCTTTTTACCAGCTAAAATAACGTCTAATTATATGATTAAAAAAGCGGTTCAAACAGCTAATCAAAGTGATGCAGTTATTATTCCTACTAATTCTATCAGAGTTATTCTAGAGAAATGGGGAGTACAAAAAAAAATGATTGCTATTGCAACGGGAGTAAAAGAAAAAGATTTTTCTCAAGCTGATAAAAATTTTATTCGTAAAAAATATTCCTTAGCTGAGAATGAAATTGTTTTATTATTAGTTTCTCGTTTAACGGCAGAAAAAAATGTTGAATTTGTTTTTCGTTCTGTTAAAAATATATTAAAGAAACAACGAGTGCGTTTATTAGTAGTGGGAGATGGATATTTGAAATCTAAGTTAAAAGAATTTTCTCAACAAGTTGGAATTAAGAAAAAAATTATTTTTTGTGGAGAAGTAGAGAGAAAAAAGATAAAACATTACTATGCTGGAGCGGATATTTTTATTTATGGTTCTCAATCAGAAACACAGGGAATGATTATTACCGAGGCTATGTATATGGGTTTGCCAATTGTAGCGGTTAAAGCTACAGGTATCAGTAGCCTAATTGTACATAATAAGAATGGTTTTTTAGTACCAAATAGGGAAGAGGAATTTGAAAAAGCAGTAGAAAAATTAGTTTTAAATTCTAATTTACGTCAGCAATTAGGTTTAGCTTCTCAAAAAATAGCTCAAGATAAATTCACGGCGACTATTAGTGCGGAAAAAATGCTTCAGGTTTATCAAGAAGCGATAAAAAATACAAAATAAAAAATACGAAGATAATAATATAGAGTTTTTATATTACAGTGCTATTCTGTCCCGCCGTTCTGGCGGGTTCCCTTTAACAACTTGGTGAATAAACTAAATCAACTTGTTTCCATTTTATTCTTCTTGTATAATATAATCACTTAGTCAAACAACAAAAAATAATATGAAAAAACTAAAAGGAAATATCTTTATTGAAATAACTGTGGTTATATTTTTCATTAGTATCATAGGAATGGTTGTTTGGGGTATGAAAAGTGCTCTTGATTCTCCTCCAGAAGATCCATTAGCTTCAATAAATTCTTCAGAATTAGTTAATCCAACTATTCCAACAGATTCTTCAAAAACCTCTGCTCCTATCTCCAATCCCAATTACACTCTTACCACCAACGGAGACAAAGGAATAGATGTCCAACTAAAAACAAAAACTCCTTTTAAAATGAATTTTCCTGTTTCTCTGTCTAGTCCTATTACTATTGCATTATCCAACAATCACACCATCCAAATTACTCAAAAATCAAAAAATAACTTTACTCTAATATCCCAAGACCAAACCAATCAAAACTCTAAACTACTTTCTATCATTCAAAAAGATCCTATCCTTTCCACCTACAAAGATACCCAAGGTAATTTAAACTTCTACACCTATCAAGACCAAAAAAACCAAAAATCAAAAACTCATCTTTTTAAGAACTGGATACTCTATAAAGTCCCTACTAAAGAAACCCAACAAATAGACTATGAAATCAAAAACGCAGTAGTTAACATAGACTCTAGTGGTGATGCTCAAGTATATTATACTTCAAAACAAGGAAAAAATAGTAAACTAGCTGACTTTACTATTCCTAGACCTTATTTCTTAGATAAAGATACCAACAGAACTAACTTAGATTGGAAGTTTGATAAATCCTCCCATCTCTTATCTGTATCTTTCACGGCTATTCCATCTCAATATCCTATTGCCTTAGATCCATCAGTAGAAAAGACAGATACAGTGATTGCTACTTTTTCTGGGAAGAGTATATATATGCATTGTCCTTGTGGTGCTGCTTGTTACACCGTTTCTGGTTCAGGTAATGACACCCATACTTACGGAACTGTCGTCGCTGAAGATGGAAATTGTTGGTTAGATCGTAACTTAGGAGCCACTGAAGTAGCTACTTCATCTGACGACTCAGCTGCCTATGGTTGGTATTATCAATGGGGAAGA
>CAZWWQ010000007.1:0-12433 GCA_964637685.1 uncultured Bdellovibrionales bacterium
AAATTTTCTTATATTTATTGATATTTCTTGTATTTTATCCTATAAATTTTCCTCTTAAAAAAAGTTTTCTTTGCTTTTCTGGCATCCGTTCAATAGCATAACGCAAAGCAGTACGAGGAATATCAGTATAATTTTTCACTAAAAAATCTTCCACTGTTTGAGCTTTTTTATCATCTTTCTTCCACGCTTCTCGCAACATCCAGCCCATCGCTTTGTGTATTAAATCTTCTTTATCCTTCAAAAGCTTTCTACTCAAGCGTAAAGTTGTTGAAATTTCTCCTTGACGAATAAAAGCAATAGTAGTCACAATAGCCATTCGCCTGTCCCACATTGATTTAGCTATTATCAATTGATTTAAAATATTTTTATCTTGAACCTTTGCTAAAATAGCCTGCCCTAAAATATGATGGGTCGATAAATCAACTAAATCCCAGCTATTTATTCTTTTCCTGTTTTTTAAATAAAATTTAACTATTTTGCTTTGCCATTTTTTATCTTGATTTTTTATTGCTTGTTTATTTTGCTCTTTTAAAATTAACAATGCTAATAGTCTTTCTTCATGTATTTTTGAATTCAATAATTTTTCTAAAATATGAAGTTTACTCTCTTTAAATTGTCTTGCCACTTTATGAATATCTGGCACTCGCACTCCTATAAATTTATCTCCTTCTCCATATTCTCCCTGACCAGTCTTAAAAAATTTTTCATTAATTTTTTTCCGTTCTACATTAGAATATTTTCGTAATTCATTTTTTAATTGAATAACTTTCATATTTTGTAAATTTTTCTATATTTTTTGTTTAAACTTTTTTTACTCTTTTTCTCAATAATGCCATCGGCTGAATATTTTTTTTATCCACTTTCAAATAATAAAATCCTTGATGTCCACCATGAGCCGATTTCACAACAGCGAGGCCTTGCCTTGCTGTTAAATCTTTTTGATAAATAGCCAGAATTTTCACAGAATGATTTCCCTGCTTATCTATAATCTCAATTTTATCATCAGCATAAATAGCATTATGCACTTTAATTTTAATTAGATCATCTTCCTTATGGTTTTCCTTATAGTTAATTTTTTTCAAAACTTCTCCTACAAATTCCCAATTACTTTTATTATGACTCTTTTCAAAATTATGCTCTGGCTCTTGCCCTAATAAAAACCCAGTCGTATATCCACGCTGGACTAAATCATTTAAGTTTTGCTGTTCTTTATTTAATATTTTTTTATAGTTTTGTGAGTAGCAATTGGGATGTTGTTTTTGCGAACTGTCGTCCGAATGGGAAAGACGAGCAAAAATAATATTCCGATTGCTACAACCAGTAAGAGTAACTTTTAATGATTTTAAAACATTTCGGTAAGCCCGAACAACAACAGCTAAATAATAGACACTTTTATTCCGTCCTTCAATTTTAAACGAGGTAACACCAACATTAATCAGTTCTTGCAGATAAGCTAGTAAATTTAAATCTTTACTGTTAAAAAAATAGGTACCATTATTATCTTCTTCTAAATCTAAAGCAAATTCTTTTTGATAATCTTCTACCGTCATTGTTTTCACTAAAGATTTCTTTTCGTTATTTTCTATATAAAGTTCTTTTTTTTCTGAATTAGTTTTCGTTTGAGAATGATATTTCCAGCGACAAGGCTGAGCACAATCCCCTAAATTAGCACTCCTCCCCGTCATCCATTTACTTAAAATACAACGTCCAGAGTAGCTCATACACATAGCTCCATGCACAAAATATTCCAATTCTACTGCTGGCACTCGCCGGTGAATTTCTTTAATTTCTGGTAATGTTACTTCCCGCGCTAAAATAACTCGCTTAACACCTTGTTTTGCCCAAAATTTTACTGCTCTCCAGTTAGTTGCATTAGCTTGGGTGGAAAGATGAATTTCCACTTTTGGTAAATATTCTTTAACTAAATCCAAGACACCGGGGTCACTAACAATAATTCCATCCATATCAATTTTTCGTAACTCCTTTAAATGTTTTTCCAATTTTTTAAAAAGCTGATTATGGGCATAGATATTTAAAGTTACATAAAACTTCTTATCTAATTTATGTGCATAAGTAACACCTTTTTTTAAGCTCTCTAAATTAAAAGCGTTAATTCTAGCTCGCAATGAAAAATCTGGCACACCAGCATAAACTGCGTCCGCTCCATAATGAATTGCGTATTTCATTTTCTCTTCACTCCCTGCTGGAGCTAAAATTTCTAGTTTATTTTTCATAATTAGTTTAGATTATATTTTTTCTGACCTTAATTTTTCCATTAAATCAGCGTAAAATTTTAAGTTATGTATACTAGCCAAACGCCAAGCTGAAGCTTCCTTAACTTTAAATAAATGATGCAAATAGGATCGAGAATAATTCTGGCACAATTCACAATCACAATGAGAATCTACTGAAGAAAAATCATTCTGAAATTTACCGTTATTAATGTTAATCGTTTTATAAAAACTATCTTTTATATTTTTTTTATCATTGGAAATTGGAAATTGGAAATTACTTTTCCGAAGGAAAAGTCTTCCATGTCTTCCCTCTCTGGTGGGAATAACACAATCAAACATATCCCAACCCCAAGAATACATTTTTACAATATCTTGAGGAGTTCCTACTCCCAGAGCAAACCGTAAAGATTCAGAAGGAATAAATTCAGCTGTGGCTTTTACTATTTTTTCCATTAAATTACCTTTCTCATCAATATGTCTAGCCCCAAACCCATAGCCATCAAAACCAATTTTCACTAATTCTTGAGTACAATGTTTTCTTAAATCCAAATACTTACCACCTTGAATAACTCCAAAAATAAGTGGTCTTTTTGCTTCTGATAATTTCCTTTTTTCTATTTGTTTTTTATACTCAACTTTACACCTTTTTGCCCAACTAACAGTCCTTTCCACAGCTTGAGAAATTTTTTCTCGCCCATAATTATTTGGTGGTGGATCATCTAAGCAAACCATCATATCCACTCCTAAATCAAACTGAATTTGAATAGATTTTTCTGGAGTTAAAATATGTTTTGATCCATCTAGGGGAGAACGAAAAATTACTTCTTGATCTGTAATTTTTCCCATTTGAGAGTTTTTATGGATTAAAGAAAAAATCTGATAACCTCCAGAATCAGAAAGCAACGGTCCTTTCCACTGCATAAATTTATGTACTCCACCAGCTTTTTTTATCACTTCCAATCCTGGCTGTAAATAAAGATGAAAAGTATTCACCACCATCGGACCCATAACTAAACTCCGCAAATCATTATTACCTAAAGATCGCACAAAACCTCGTGTAGCATCTGGCATAAAAAACGGAGTGGTAATAACCCCGCTTTTAGTCTGTAACCTACCAATTCTTTTTTTCTTATCTCGTTTGATTAGTTGAAACATTTTTCATTAGGGAATTACCAATCCATCTCCAGCGATATCTCCGATTGACTTAGTTCCCAAAGCTTTAGTGGTTACTTGTAATTTATTTTGAGTAAAAACATCTTGAGCAGTTAGTGTTGAAGCTCTCAAAATACTTATTTCTCCTCTTGCTTGATTAGGCGCTGGTTTTATTTTTATTTGAAAATAGACTTCTAGTGGCTTAGTTAAAATTCCCGTTCCTGATTTAACATTTCCAATCGTCCAGATAATTGAATTATTACGTGAATTATAAACTACCCGAGCATCCTCAGGAAATATTTTCCCAGTAGCTACTACATCAGTTGGTAGAACCGCTTCTACTTTAGCTCCTATGATATCATTAGAAACATTAGTAACCTTCCAGTGCAATGTATAGGTAGTTTCTTGATTTACCTGTGGAGGGTTAGGTCCAGAATTAGGAATTTTATAATCATCGTAATAACCTCCAACTACCAAAATTAATTTGGAATCTACTTTAACATTCATCACGTTACTAGAAATAATCTTATTCATAGAAATAGGAGTAATAATATCAGGACTATCTATTTTAGCAATACTACTAACCACAAAATTCTTGTCATTTTCTCCTTTGACCGGCAAGACATTTTTTATTTGAATAGAAAACTTAATTGTCCCTCCTTGATTCTGACCTAAATTTCTTAATTGAGAAATATCTGAAGCTTTCCAAATAATTGTTTTATTGCCTGCATCAAAGTGTCCACCATTCATCTTTAAAGAAGTATAATCCAATACTGGACTATCTATTCTTTCTGTAATAATAATATTTCTTAAACCAATTGTTCCTGTATTTTTATAATTTATTGCAAAATTCAAAAAATCTCCTGCTTTCACTTTAAGATTTTTCTGATTGTTAATTGTTTGACTAATTTCTAATGGAGAAGAAACAATTTTAGTATCCACGCCCTCATCATTGTAACTAATAAATTTATCTTTTTGCATACTCCCAATGTGAGCTTTAACTTTTTTAACTTGCTCCCGTGTGCCTTCCAGTTTTCCACTTATTAATATCTTGCCTGATTGCCCTTTGGCTAAATTTCCAAGATACCAAATATTATTCCCTTCCATCGCTGAAGGTTTGGCTTTAGCAAAAGTAAATCCTTCTGGATAATTTAATTTAACAATTAAATTATCCAATGCTACATCACCATCATTACGATAATTAATTAAATAATTAATTTGATCACCGCTAGTAATATTTTGTGGAGCTTGAACACTTAAAATAATTGGGGTGGATGTAATATTAACTCCTAATTGAGATTTAGTTTCAAATTGACCAGTAAAACCAGTAGGACTGTATAATAAGCTAACTCTAATATAAATAAGAGCTCCTTTAGGACTAAAATTTTTTCCGTTAAGAATCACTTTTCCCTGACTTTTACTTTTTACTGTTCCTAAATTAAAAGTCCCCGAAGTCGGCGAATCTTCCTGAAAATTATCGTTACTCTCTGGCTTAAAAGATTCAGGATAAGTAATTTTAATAATAGCTTTTTTTAAATTTACTCTATTGTTATTTTTGTAATTAATTTCATAAGTTAATAATTGACCACTTAATGCCTGCTTAGAACCAATAATATCAACGGAAGCACCACTCGGTTTGAATATTATTTTTCTTACCCCATAGAAAATAACTGTTCCTAAGACTAGTAAAACAATGACACCTAACAAAAAGGCACCTTTGGTAATAATTTTTTTTTCTTCTTTATCTAAACTAGTGTTCCTTTCTTCCCAAAGATCCTCTTCTGATAATTGTTGGTTTTTTTGATTTTCCTGAAAGGAAGTAGGATCATATTGACTTTCTTTATGCTCACTTAAATTTTTGGGTGCTTTTTTCTTATATAAACTATCTTTTATTTTAAAAAGAGACATAAAATTTTTATTATCTTTTTATTTTATACTCCCATACTACCATTTTTTTATTTTTCTATCAATAAATTCAAGCACGACGAAGAAACACTCATTTCTGTTTAAAACTCCTATGTATCAATCCACCTTAACGACTCATTAATGATTGTTTTCAAATTAATTAAAATTTTTTAAGTTACCTTAATTTTCTCAAAATTCTCCATTTTATTACGTAAAAAAACACGCATTAATTTTATAGTTCCATCACTTATTTTAATTTTATTACTCTCTTTTCGTGAACAAGCCAAGCAAAGAATTCCTCCCTGTTGAGCACTAAAATAATTTTCCCCCGCCACTAAAGATTGTGTACAATTGACACATTTTTCAGTTTGAATTCCATAACCTAAAGCTTCCAAAAATTTTCCCGTAAAACCTAGAGTTAACAAATCTTTTTTTTCATCATCTTTTATAGTAGCATTCATATTCTCTAATATTTCCAAATAATTTAATAGCAAGTTAAATACTCTCACGTCTTTTTCTTCCTGCGTGACTAATTTATTTAATAATTTAAAAACATAAAAAACATTCTCTAAAGATTTTAGGTCATTTTTAATTTGAGAAAAATTATTCACACAAATAGCTCCTGTAATTTTACCTTTTCCTCGGTTACGAGCTAAGAAAATCTCGGAATAAGTTATCGGCTCTAAAACACCAGCTAATTTAGCTTTAGGCTTTCTCACTCCTTTTGCTAAAACACTCACCTTACCCGCCTCTAAAGTAAAGACCGTATAAAGACAATCTGTTTCTGAGATATTAAATTTACTTAAAATAATAGCGTGATATTTGAGTTCCATTTTTTTATTATATCATTTATTATAAGACATTCAAAAAAACTTTATTCAAACACTAAATATCCAAATAAAAAAACAGGAGCAAGGATATGTTAATCCCTTGCCCCTGATTTGGCTAATTCATTTTTTGGCACCTTTTATGGCTTTTTCCATTTCTTTTGCCATAATAATCAAAGAAAACGGTTTTTCCATAAAAACCGCCCCCAATTCTTCTACCCTTCTTTTATAATCTGGTCTCCCAGACATCATAATAAAAGGAATTTGAGGAAATTTTTTTTGGGTTTCTGTTAAAAGAAATATGCCATCTTTCTTTGGCATATCTATATCAGAGATGACTATATCTGGTTGAATTTTTTCAATAATCTCCATAGCCACTTCTCCATCACAGGCTTCCAGAACCAAATCATCAGAGAAAAATATTCCTAACATAATTAGTAATACCTCCCTAATAGTCTGATTGTCATCTACTATTAAAATATCTTTTATAATATTACCTCCTAATTTTCCAGGATTTTACTCAATTCCGTTTTCAATTCTTCCAGATGGTAAGAATCTTCCAAAAAAATCAGTTCTCTCTTACCATGATAAATTTCTTCATGACAAATTCCAGACATAAAAATACAGGGAGTAAATGGTAACTCACGTTGAAATTCTTGAGACAGCTCTTTTGCTAGTTGGGTCATCATATCTATATTGACAATGACCACATCAGGTTGATACTTTATAGCCATATCCAGCCCCTCCCCAGCGTTTCTGGCAACTATAAAAGCCATTTTTGGAAAATTTTTTACCACAAATTTTATCAACATATTTTCCAGCATACCGTTATTCTCCACTATCAAAATCAACTGTGTCTTTTTCATTCTTCCCTCCTTATTTTTTTGTTAAAGAATATTGACTAAATTAAACCATTTTTAATTTAGTCGTGAATCATACTATAAAAACTAACTATTTGTCAAAAAGATTACTTTTTTATTTAAAATATAAAAAAACAGGAATAAATATTCGCAGATACTTATTCCTATTTTAGCTATGCAATAATTGGACATTTTTTTTCTCCTATTATTTTTTTTACTATTTCAATCAATTTTTTGATCGGAGTACTCCTAGAAAGAATGTATTTTATCCCCACATGTTTGCACAGCCTTCGTGCAAACAGTCCAGAGGTTAAAATAAATTCCACCTCAGGAAATTGGTTATTGATCTCCTGAAAAATTTGAATACCTGTCCTTCCATTGACATAGATAGCAGACAATACAATTATTGGATGAAATTTATCTACCAACTCTATGCCTAATTCTCCACTCTCTACCGCCATGACAGAGGTGTTAGGAAAAGCTTTTTCTAAAGCCATACTAAGATCAATTTTTCTATATTGATCATCATTAATGATTAAAAACATTTTACACCTCCTTTTTTTATTTTTATTTTTGTTAAAAAACTATTTGAATTATTTATATTATAACATTTTTAGAATATTGCTTCAATAGAGTAAAAACTAACTTAAAACCTATACTTTATAGATGACGCTATAAAAAAACGCTACTTCTTTCGCCAATCCCTAATTTCAATCCTGTCGTTGCCTTTATCGGTAACGACTAATTTTTGATGTTCATTCCAACCATATTTGTAAATCATCTCTTTTGAAACAGTCTCCGAATAACTATAAGTGCTGGATTTTTTTCAGTTTATAACAAAATTACAAATTCTTTCTAAGCATTTCATAAAACGAAATGAATTTTACCGATGTTTTTCCGATCTTCATTTCATCATTTAAACTCAAATTGACCACCCAAGCTTCCTCAGGTTGATATTTTTTTATAAAATTACGCAAAGAAACTGCAACCTTTACTTCCTTAAGTTTTGAATATTTTACCTCAACCGGTAAAACCGATTGTTCATCGCTCAAAATAAAATCTACTTCGGCACCGCCCAACGTTCTCCAAAAATTAATATTTTTGGCGGTATTTTGAATTTTTTCCGACAATACGTTAGCGACTAAATTCTGAAAAACAAATCCCACTTGTTCTGGCTGATTCAAATTTCCAAACAAACCCAAAGAAAAATTTCGCAGACCCAAATCATAAAAATAAGCCATCGGCGATTTTGTGATTTCCTTACGATGATTTTTGAAAAAAGGACGGACCATCTTGATGGAAAAAGTTTTCTCGGCATACCACAAATAATTTTTCACAGAAACAACGGAGATACCTAAATCATCGGATAGTTTTGAATATTTGATAATTTGTCCCGATTGATTGGCAAGAATTTTGATCAGCGCGTTAAAAGCGTCTACACGATCTATATTCAACAGAAACGCAATATCCTTTTCCACATAGCTCCTGAATATTTCATTGATTATCTTAATCTTTTCAGCTACTTCCTTTTCTAAAATCACTCGTGGATATCCGCCGAAATTCAGATATTCATTCAAAAAAGCTGCGGATTTGTCCGCCTCCAAATCAAAAAAATCTTTTATTTTCCCACTATATTTATATTTGGTTTTGAAATCAACAAATTCCTCAAAACTGACAGTACCAAGTTCAAATATTCTCTTACGCCCAGCTAAAGACTCATGTATTTTTTCTTTTAATTCCAAGCTTCCTGATCCAGAAACGACAAATTTATAAGGCAAATTCATATCATATAAACCTTTCAAAAATAAGCCGGCATCTTCCTTTCTCTGAATCTCATCAATAAACACAAAACCTTTCTTTCCTCCAAATTCCAGTTCCAGCTTTTTAAGTAGCTTTTCCTGTGACTCCAAAAAAACTTTATCTGACTCAAAATCAAAATTTAAAAAAACTACTCTGTTTCCATTTTGCTCTAAGTTATTTTTCAGCTCCAGCATAAGAGTTGTTTTCCCTGATTGCCTTGGTCCCACAATTAAGGAAATTTCCTTTGAATCAAGGTGATTTTGAAGATCTTTGAATATTTTTCGTTCTATTTTTTGCATAATTTTGAGCTTATTTAAACACTTTTATAGTGTAACTCAATATTTTGATAAGTCAAGTTATGTTTTTATGCGATAAAATACTATGTACTAGTCTTATCTTCTACTTCTTTCGCCAATCCCTAATTTCAATCCTGTCGTTGCCTTTATCGGTAACAACTAATTTTTGATGTTCTTTTTTAATTTATCCAAATAGATAAAATGTATCCCTATGGCCATTATAATAACCACATACAAAAACCAGCGGTATTGATGACAAAAGTCAGCTAAATACCAAAAACCCAGAGCTATAATCGTCCAAACAATTGCTACTTTCCAGCCGTATTTTTCTTTTTTATAATTCTTTCTCGCATCCCAAACAAGGCCTAAAGCAAAAATAATTAACGCTAAAATCCAAATCCATTGAGGCCATCCTTGACATTGTTTCTCTGCTCCAGAAACTGAACCACTATTACCTTTTTTATTATCTTTTTTAGTTTGCTCTCCTTGAACTTCTCCGGCGGGTGGCTCTCCCGAAACTACTCTATCTTGAGAAGCTAGAATACTATTTCCATTGGCTGAATTAGCTATTTGCGACTCAATTTTAAAATTAATACCGAATTTTGTCTTTAAATCTTGATAATCATTATCCGCATCTTTATCTAATTTCATTTTTATTTTATAGCTTTTTACTTGATTGACTTCTAATTTATCCGCATATAATTTTTTACCATCGGCTTCTTCTAAAGTCCACTTATCCCCTTGACCTCCAATCATTTATATTCAAAAAAAATATAATTTGTTTATTAATTGAAAGCATGAAAGATTCAAAAATATCCAGTAAGGCTATGGCCTATGTAAAAAAAGAAAAGAAAAGCTTAATACAAAAATTTGCCGGTCTGGAAAAATTTCCTTCCGTTCAGAATCCTCTTTCTATTTTTATGGCCGGTTCTCCAGGTGCCGGGAAAACCGAATTTTCAAAAGAGTTGATAAAAATTCTTTTAAAAATAGAACATTTTACAAAAATAGTTAGAATAGATGCTGACGAAATAAGAGAAGCAATCCCTTTGTATGATGGAAAGAATTCCAACCTTATACAGCCCGCAGCTTCTGTAGGAGTTGAAAAAATCCATGATTATGTGCTAAAACACAAGCAAAATATGCTACTGGACGGAACTTTTGCCAATTACAAAAAAGAGAGGGATAACATACAAAGATCCATAAACAAACGTAGACCGATAATAATTTTCTATTTGTATCAAGATCCGGTTATCGCGTGGGATTTTACCAAAAAACGGGAAAAACTTGAAGGAAGATTTATACCAAAAGAAGCTTTTATTGAATCATTTTTCAAGGCAAAAGAAAACGCGAATGCCACGAAAAAAGAATTCGGAAAAGATGTAACGCTTCACTTGGTAATAAAAAATTTTTCTAATGGGATTGAGAAAATAGAATTTAATATACAAAGCATTGACAATTACCTAAAAATTAAATATAATAAAAAATTATTAACTAAAACCTTATGCTAAAAAAAATAACCTCATATATGACTATTGGAAAAGCCAAAAAAGAAAATGACCTCTTAGATCTTTCTTCTGGGGAGCAAAAAAAAATAATCAAAGAAGCCGCCCGAAAAGCAAACCGGGATCAACTTAAACTAATCAAAGAATACGAGCGTAAATTCGGACATCTCAAAACTAACACTTGTGAATAGGAATAAGCCTTAAAAGACCTTCTGCAAAGAAGGTCTTTTTATTTTTCATTAACGCCAATCAAACGCCACTTGTCCACATTTTTTGGCTTGACAAAAGGAAAATTTTGTTGTTTTAATTTTTCTCTATTACTAATATTATTCCTCCGTGTACTCACAGATGTAACCCCATTTATCAATTCTATTTTCTAAAACTATTTAAATATTCAGGCAATTTCAAAATCCATTGAGCTTGCTCCGGATAAAAAAGAAACCTTTCCACATCTTTAACAGACTGTTTCAAATCACTTTTCTTTACTCGTTCTTCTAGGAAATCAATCAATTCTTCTCGGCTACTAATCTTAATGCCCTTTTCTTTAAAAATTTTATAATTTGGTTCAATATTCTTTTGACTCAAAAACCAAACTAAATCATAGAAATCACGCCCTTTCTGATACGGTCGAAAAATAATTGCTAAAATCTTCTGTGCAAAAAGAGTTTCCAAGGTATTTGTAAAAATTGGAAATCGTTCATGGAAACTATCAGAAAATTTTGTTTCTGTATTAATATTTTTATACGAATTAAAATCAATTTCAAATTTGATAAGGATTTTTTCATCTTTGTGTACATTTAAACCAAATTCATTAAGAACATCTCTAAACTTAAAGAAAATAATATAAATTACTTCTGTTTTCTTAACTTTTGTGTCAACTTTAAAACCTTGTAATTCTAATTTATGTTTAATTTCTTTTTCTAAATCTTCAATTTTAAAACCTTCTTTTTTGATTAAGTCAAAATCCAAATCCTCTGAAAAACGATCAATATCATATACAAAGCGTAAACAAGTCCCACCAAGAAATGAGATGCTATCATTGAATTTACTCAAAGATAGTGCTTTGAGAATTTGTGTTTGTAAATACTCTAAAAGAATATTTTTCTCTTGCCAAGGAATATTTTTCTCTTGTGCATACTTTTTAAAAAAATCTTTATTGGGTAGCATAATATTTAATAAAATTTTTAGTTAATAGCAAAACTTTTTTATTTTGAAAAATTTTAGCAAAATCTAACAATCTCTTTCTACTGAAAGCAAAATTAATATTGAATCGATAGGATTCAAACTGTTTATAACTACCATCAAGAATGTTCCTATTTAAATAAAAAAAATCAACTAATGCCTTTTCTGGCAAAGCCAGGTTGTAAGAAATTCCTTTTTCATTTTTTATCTCAAAGCCTCCAAACGCTTCTTTTTTAATTTTTTGATAACTAAAATTTCCTACTGGAGTTTTAAATTTCTTAGTCTTCCTAGTCGTAATAGATGTTGTTGTAAAAACCGCCTCTGGAATAATCCCATAGAAACTCAAGGCTGTCTCCATACTGATGTATGAAGGTGGATAGATTTTCGTAGCAAAGACCATTGCATCAACACTAGTCTTGATATCGGTAATAACATACAGTCCTCTCCTAAACATCATCAAATACCCCTTATTTACCCAGTTTTTTAAATTGATTAACATTGTAGCGTTAAATCTAGAACCTAAAATAATTTTTAGTTCTCTTGTCTCAAAATAAGGTAAGTCTTTAATCTCTTCTTTAAATTTAATAAAATTCATTGTTTTTATAGAACTATTCCTGGTTCTTTTATTAATAAAATTATATCTATAAAAGAATTATACTTTATAAGTTATTTTTG
>CAZWWQ010000008.1:0-12114 GCA_964637685.1 uncultured Bdellovibrionales bacterium
GATGAGATTGGAAAGTGGGTTTGTGAAAAATTACGCCAAAAACAAGTTAATGCTGATTTGGTGACTACAAATGTTGGCAAAAAAAGTGACTTGTCAGCCATTATTATTGATGAAGCATCAGCAGAGAGAACTATTTTTTCTAATAAAAATTCTAGTGGGGACATGCAATTGAATGAAGAAAAAATGCAAGATAAAGAGTATATTTTTCTGGGAGATATTCATGGAAAATGGGAAGAGCAAATGGAAAATGTTTTTCAATTAGCTAGAGATAATCAAAAGCATATTATTTTTAACCCACGGACAGTTCACATTCAAGATAATCCAGTGGAAATTATACAAGCTATAGCTTTATGTGAATTAGTTTTTGTGAATAAAGATGAAGCTATTGAAATTGTTTCTCAAATGGGGAAAGATCTATCTACTCAGAAAATGAATGACGAAGTTTTTTTATTGGAAAAATTAATGAATCTAGAACCCAAGGTGGTAGTTTTAACTAACGGTACCCAAGGAGCTTGGGTAAAAGATAAGGAAAATATTTTTTTTGCTCCAGCTAAAAAAGCTCAAGCCGTTGATTCTACAGGAGCGGGAGATTCTTTTTTATCTGGATTTATGGCCAGTTATCTTAAGGAAAAGGATTTAAGGGAATGTCTTCAATGGGGAATTGCTAATAGTGCTAATGAAGTACAATATTATGGAGCGGTGGATGGTTTATTGGTAGAGAATGAAATTATTCAAGAAAGTAAAGAAATAAAAGTAGAAAAAATTACAAAAGATAATACAGATACGAAATTGAAAGAATAGGAGAGTAATTTAGTTTAAAAATAAAAGTCTATAAAATAAATGATTTTAATTATTTTTTTATGAATCTTAAATTTTTTTTTGATCCTCAATCAATAGCTATCGTAGGAGCATCAGCTGAAGAAGGAAAAGTGGGCAATGCTATTACTAAAAATATCCTTAATTTGGGTTATAAGGGAGAAGTTTTTTTAGTTAATCCTAAACACCGGGAACTTTTTAATAGAAAATGCTATGCTAGCCTTTCCACGATAGAAGAAAAAATAGATCTAGCTATAATAGTCATACCAGCTAAATTTGTTCTTGCAGAAATTGAAAATAATGCTAAGAAAATAAAAAATTTTGTTATTATTTCGGCTGGTTTTTCTGAAATTGGAATAACTGGAAAAGAAGAAGAAAAGAAAATATTAGCTTTGGCTCAGAAAAATAAATTGAATATTTTGGGTCCGAACTGTTTAGGATTTATAGTTCCGTCGCTTAAATTAAATGCTTCTTTTGCTGGTGGTATGCCTCAAGCGGGTGGCATTTCTTTTATTAGCCAATCAGGAGCTTTAGCAGTAGCGTTATTAGATAGAGCTAAAAAGGAAAATATCAAATTTTCTAATGTTATTTCCATTGGTAATAAAATGCAAATTAATGAAGCTAATTTGTTAGAATTTATGGCTGAAGATAAAAATACCCAAGTTGTAGGAATGTATTTAGAAGGGATTAAAAAAGGAAAAAGGTTTATGGCAGTAGCTCAGAAAGTATCTAAGTTAAAACCAATCATTATTCTTAAGGTAGGAAAAAGTGCTAAAACCCAAAAAGCTATTAGTTCACATACAGGAGCTTTAGCTGGAGATGACGAAACTATTTCTGCCGTTTTTAAAAAAGTAGGAATTTTAAGAGCTGATAATTTAGAAGAATTTTTTGATTTATTTAATTTAATCAATGAGACTAAAAAAGCACCCAATCAAAAAGTAGCCGTAATTACTAATGCTGGTGGAGTAGGCGTGCTAGCAGCGGATGCTTTTCAAGGAAAAGGTATCCAATTAGTTGATTTGGAAGAAAAAACTAAAAAAGAATTACGTACTTTTTTACCCTCAGCAGCTTCAGTTGAAAATCCTATTGATATTTTAGGTGATGCTTCTCAAGAACGTTATCAAAAAGCTTTAGCAGTTATAGATAAAGTGTCCTCTATTGGTTCTATTATTTGTATTTTGACTCCTCAAGAACAAACACCGACAGAAAAAATAGCGGATACGATTATAGAGTTTAAAAAAAGAACTACTAAAACAATAGTAACTATTTTTTTGGGCGGAGATAGAGTAGAAAAATCTATCTTAAAACTTAAAGAAAACGGAGTGTGTAATTTTAGCTTTCCTGATCAAGCTATTAAAGCGATGGATGAATATTATTATTGGAATGAATTTAAGAAATTTAAAATAAAAAACTCGCAACAAGTTATCAATCAAAAAAGACGATCCAAAGTTATGCGAATAATTCAAGAAGCCCAAAAGGAGAATAGAAGAGCTTTGTATTTTAGTGAAGCGCAAGAGATTATGGATATGTATGGAATAAATTCTATTCCTTATCTTAATATTTTGCCGAAAAATAAGGAAATAGATTTTTCGGATAAGCAATCTATTTTTGAAAATAAAATAGATTTTCCAGTAGTCTTAAAAGTAGATAGTGATAAGATTTTACATAAAACAGATAAAGGCGGATTAGTATTGAATATTAAGAATCAGAAACAATTAATGCAAGTTTTGCAAGAAATGAGAAATAAATTTCCCGAAGAGCGTTTTATTCTTCAGCCGATGTCTAGTCAGGGAACGGAAATTATTGTTGGCATAAAGCAAGATGCTAATTTTGGACCGGTGGTGGTTTACGGTCTTGGAGGAATTTATACAGAATTATTACACCAAGTAGATTATTTAATCCCTCCTTTAAATTTAGATCAAATTGAAAACTCTCTTAGGCAAGATAAATTAAATTTTCTTTTTCAAAAAACTCGTGGTCAAGAAAAATATAACTTGGAAGAAATGGCCCAGTTATTATACGGGATTAGCTTCTTGGCTCTAGAAATACCCGAGATAAAAGAATTTGATATAAATCCCTTAATCACATATAATAATAATCAGAAGGCGGTAGCGGTAGATATTAAAATAATAATTAAATAGTTTTTAAGTTAGAGTATAAAAAATTATTGAATAAAAATATGAATATTAATAAAATAAAGGTTTTAATTATAGATGATGATGAATCTTCAAGAGGTATTTATGCAGATGTTTTTAAGCAAGCAGGCTTTGAAGTTAGTGAAGCTGTTGACGGTATTGATGGATTAGATAAGGCGACTAAAAATATTCCTGATGTCATATTTACAGGGATTATAATGCCACGAATGGATGGTTTTTCCCTTAAAGATGCGTTAAGTAAAAATGTTAATACCGCTAAAATACCAGTTTTCATTCTTTCCCATATGGGACGAGAAGAAGATAGACAAAGAGCCATAAAGACTGGAGCACAAGATTTTATTATTCAAGGAATGATTACTCCTCGTCAAGTGTTAGAAAAGGTAAAGGCTATGTTCAATTCGGGAGAGTATACTTTAAAAATTAATGAAGAAGTTTTAGATGCGCCTAAATTAATAACTGACTTAAACTTAGGACTGGGATTCAAATGTCCTCATTGTGGAGGGGATATGGTGTTAAAAATGATAACAGTAGATGTGATTAAATATAAATTTAAATCTCAACTTATTTGTCCTCAATGTAAAGAAAAATAAATAAGTAATTTTTCATTGAGTTTATTGAACTTTAATTCAAAAAGCGAGGTTTAACCCTCGCTTTCGTTTAGATTAAAACCATAAATTTAAAATATGCTAAAGGAATGGAAATTTAAAAAAAGAAACATAACTTTTTCAGAAAAGATAAAAAAAGAATATCATCCGTTGATTTTGGAATTATTAGCTCAACGAGGAATTAAAACTGAGAAAGAAATTCAACAGTATTTTCAGGCTAGTTATGACAATGATTTAGATGATCCTTTAAAAATAACAGGAATAAAAAAAGCCGTAGAACGAATTATTCAGGCTAGAGAAAAAAAAGAAAAAATAGTTATCTATGGAGATTATGATGCTGATGGAGTGTCTTCATCAGCAGTTTTGTATGAAATATTTATTAATTTAGATTTTGATAATGAAATAATTTGTTATATTCCCGATCGACAAACAGAAGGTTACGGATTAAATAAGCAATCTATAGAGTATTTACAAAAAAAAGGAGCGAGCCTTATTATCACAGTTGATTGTGGAATTACTAATGTTTCTGAAGTTAGTGTAGCTAAAAAATTGGGGATAGATATTATTATTACTGATCATCATCATGTTCCAACTCAAATACCTAAAGCTTATGCTATAATTAATCCACATATGGTTGATTCTGGCTTTATTTTCTCAGATTTAGCTGGGGTAGGAGTGGCTTTTAAATTAGCACAGGCTCTTTTATTAAAAATTAATAATTCACAAAAAGAACAACTGAAATGGTTGTTAGATTTGGTAGCAATTGGAACAATTGCTGATTGTGTCCCTTTGTTAGGGGAAAATAGAGTTCTAGCTAAATATGGATTGATAGTGCTTTCTAAGACAAGAAGAGTCGGTCTTTTAGAAATGTTTAAAGTAGGAAGAATTAATATTTCTGAAAATAATATTCCCAATGCTCATAAAGTGGCTTTTCAAATATCTCCACGTATTAATGCAGCTGGTAGAATGGATCATGCTAATACAGCTTATAATTTATTGATTGAAAAAAATATAGTTCAGGCTCGTGATTTAGCTTTAGAAATAGAAGATAAAAATAAGCAGAGACAAAAAATAACTAGTGAAATTTTTCAGGAGGTTAAGGCTTTAGTAGATAAATCCTTTTCCAAAAAAAAATTTATTTTTGCTGAAAGCTCTCATTGGCCAGTGGGTTTACTGGGATTAGTAGCTGGAAAAATAACTGAAGAATTTCAAAAACCAACTTTAATTATGCAACGTCAAAAAAAAGAATTGGTTGGATCATTGAGGAGTATTCCAGAGGTAAATATTATAGAAAAATTAGAAAAATGTCAGGATCTTTTAATTAAGTTTGGTGGTCATCCTCAAGCAGCAGGAATTAGTATTAAGCCAGAAAATTTAAGAAAATTTTTTCAAAAAATGACGCAATTAATTGAAGAAGAATTATCTGAAAAAGAAGTAGTTATTAATATCGATGTGGATTTAGAAATAAAAATAGACGATATTAATTGGGAACTAGTAACTAATTTAAAAAAAATGGAACCTTTTGGGGTGGGTAATCCAGAACCAGTATTGGTTGCTAGAAATTTAATTATTGAAGAAGTAAATAAAGTAGGAATTAGTAAAAAACACTTAAAACTTTTACTTAGAGCAAATAATAATCCTAAAATTTTAGAAACTATCGGTTTTTCCTTAGCTTCAAGGTTTCCTAATTTGAAAAAGAGTGATAAAATAGATATAGCTTTTAATCTTCAGGAAGATGAATGGAATGGACAAAAAAAAATACAATTAAATCTTCTGGATATAAAATTAAAAGAAAATAAGACAAATTAAAACTAAATTGTAAAATTATAGATAATGGAAAAAATAGTAGTTTATACTGATGGTGGATCACGAGGCAATCCAGGTCCAGCTGCCGTTGGAGTGTGGATAAAGACATTAGATAAAAAGTATGCTGAGTATATTGGTGAAAAAACTAATAATATGGCAGAATACGAAGCGCTTATTATAGCTTTAGAAAAAATAAAAAAATTGTTAGGTAAAAATAGGGCTAAGGAAAGTGAG
Source organism: uncultured Bdellovibrionales bacterium (assembly GCA_964637685.1). GTDB lineage: Bacteria > Patescibacteriota > Minisyncoccia > Moranbacterales > UBA2206 > CAZWWQ01. The sequence continues at coordinate 5,618 of CAZWWQ010000008.1, forward strand.
ATAAGTTGTTTTTTAGATAGTGAACTGGTAGTCAAACAACTAAACCATCAATATAAAATTAAGGAAAAAAATACTCAGAAAAATTTTCTTCAGGTTTGGAATCTAATGTTAGATTTTGGCAAGGTGAGTTTCCAGCATATTTTAAGAGAAAAAAATGAAGTAGCTGATGGATTAGTTAATGAGGCTCTAGATGCTAGGGAAAAACAGAGAAGTTTATTATAATTAAGATGATGTTTTTAATAAGTACTAATTAAAAGAGTGAATGATTTTTTAAATCAGGAAACTCTCGTTCAAAATTAACTAACAGTATGTTTAAAAAAAAGAAAACTTATCTAATTTTGGGACTGATAATTTTAATTATTGGTGGAATCTATTATGAGAAAACAAAACCGGCCAAAGTTACTTATACAACAGAAACAGCTAAGATAGGAACCATCGCAAAAACAGTTTCAGCGACAGGAGAAATTATACCTCAAACTGAGGCGAAAATTGCCTTTAAATTAAATGGGCAACTAAAATTTCTTGCAGTAGATGTAGGTGATAGAGTTGAAAAAGGAGAAAAAATAGCTTCCATTGATAAGGGAACCTTAGAGGATCAATTAGCTAAGGCTAAAAATGAAGTAAAAATACAAAAGAAAACTTTAGCTAATATGAAAAGGCATGAAAGTGTTTATAGCTACCAACAAAAGGATATTCAAAAGGTGCAAATTAAGAAGGCTCAAAATGAGGTCAATTCAATTTTAACTATGTTGTCAGAAACTAATGTTTATGCACCTTTGAGTGGAGTAGTTACTAAAAAAATGATTAATGTAGGAGAAAATGTTTTGGCCAATTCGCCAATACTAACTATAGCTATTCCAGAGAATCCAGAAATAGAGATAGATGTTTCTGAAACAGATATTACAAAAGTTAAAATTGGCCAAACAGTTAAACTAACTTTTGATGCATTGCCTTCTGCCGATGTATTAATTGGAAAAGTAACGGAAATTGAACCAGATTCAACAGTTATTCAAGATGTTATTTATTATAAAATTAAAGTAGAGCTAAATAAAATAGACAAGAGATTAAAGCTAGGAATGAGCGTAGATGCAGTTATCGATATTTTCCAAAAGAAAGATGTGGTGGTAGTTCCTTTTAGGGCAGTAAAAATAGAAGGAACGAAGAAGTATGTGGAAATATTAGAACCAGAAAATAAGATAAAGAAAGTTAATATTCAAACAGGGCTTAGAGGAGACGATGGAATAGTAGAAATTACAAAAGGGCTTCAAGGAGGAGAAAAAGTAGTAGTGCTTTCTGATAAAAAATAAATATGATTTTAATCCAAGTTAAAAATATCTCTAAAATCTATGATAATGAAGGGGTAAAGACTTCAGCACTTTCCAATGCTAGCTTTGAAATAAAAAAAGGAGAATTTGTGTCTATCATGGGTCCTAGTGGTAGTGGGAAATCAACTTTAATGCAAACTTTAGGCTTACTTGATCGTCCGACTGAAGGCGAGTACTTTTTAGATGGAGAAAATACAATTGATTTTGATGATGATACTCTGGCGATTATTAGAAATAAGAAAATTGGTTTTGTTTTTCAGTCGTTTAATCTTTTGCCAAGAACTAGTGTTTTTGAAAATGTGGAATTACCTTTACTTTATGATGCTAAGCCAGATGGTAATAATAAAGAAAAGGTTATGCAAGCCTTAAAATCAGTTGGCATAGGGAATAGAGCACAATACTTATCCAATCAACTTTCTGGAGGGGAAAAACAACGAGTAGCTATTGCACGAGCTTTAGTTAATGATCCAGATATTATTTTTGCTGATGAACCAACTGGTAATTTAGACTCAATATCAGGTCTTCAAGTGATGCGAATTTTACAAGATTTAAATAGTAAAGGAAAAACAATTGTTCTTGTTACACATGAAACTTATACAGCTGAACATGCAGAAAGAATTATCTATATGAAAGATGGAAAAATTATTGAAGATGATCCAGTAAAAATAAGAAAGATTGCTCAAAAGGAAAATGAATTGTTAAAGTAGTTAAGAGGAGTGAAGTAACAAATCGTTATGCGTATCAGTGCTCCAATTAAAATTTCTTATCAGTATTTAATGGCGGCTAAACTCCGTTCTTTTTTAACTATGTTGGGAATTATTATTGGAGTAGCAGCGGTAATTATTATTATGGCTGTTGGGCAGTCAACGCAAGCTTTGATTTTAGATCAAGTAACGGGAATAGGTTCTAACCTTGTAGCTGTTTTACCAGGAGCTTCTGATAATGATGGACCGCCACCTGCTTTAATGGGTATTTCTATTACTACTTTAAAATATGCAGATTTAGAAGCTCTTATTAATAAAAAAAATGTTCCGGAAGTAACATCTGGAGCTGGATATGTTTTAGGAACAGCAACAGTTTCTTACAATGGAGTTAATTTAAATTCTTCTTTTGAAGGAACTACAGCTAGTTATATTAATGTAGAAAATGCTAAAATTTCCAATGGGCGTTTTTTCTTTAAAGATGAAGAAACTGATATGTCCCGAGTGGTGGTTTTAGGGTATGATATAGCCAAAAATATTTTTGCCAATGTTAATCCGTTAGGAAAAATTATTAAAATAAAAGATCAGAATTTTACGGTGATTGGTGTTTTGGAAAAAAGAGGTTCTTCAGGATTTGGAATGACTAGTCAAGATGATACAATATTTGTACCTTTAAGAACTGCTCAAAGATTACTTCTAGGTATTCATCACTTAGGTTTTATCCGTCTTAAAGTAGAAAATGCTAAACTTATTACTTTAGCTAAAGAAGACGTTGCTAAAACATTAAGAGAGCAACATAACATTACTGATCCAACGAATGATGATTTTTCAGTACGTGATTTAGCATCAGCTATTGAGATGATTACTAAAATAACCGATGTTTTAAAATATTTTCTGCTAGTTATTGGAACAATTTCTTTATTAGTGGGTGGTATTGGTATTATGAATATTATGTTGTTAGCTGTTAATCAGAGAATTAGAGAAGTAGGATTACGTAAAGCAGTGGGAGCTAAGAATAGTGATATTTGGATACAATTTCTAATTGAGTCAGTGGTGATTTCTTTTGTCGGTGGAATAGTGGGAATTATTATTGGAATGACAATTTCTTTTTTAATAGCTATTATTATTCAACATTTACAATATGTATGGCCGTTTATTGTTACTTGGCAATCAATAGTAGCATCTTTAGGAGTTTCTTTTGTGGTGGGAGTAACATTTGGAATTTATCCAGCCCAAAAAGCTGCTAAGATATCACCAATGGAAGCTTTAAGATATGAATAGTAAATAAATTTTATGTACGATTTTTTTATCTCAACTAAGTTAGCTTTTAAAAGCTTACACAATAATTTAGGAAGAACGACATTGTCTTTGTTGGGTATTGTTATTGGAGTGGCTAGTGTTATTTTAGTTTTGTCTTTTGGTTCGGGGGTTAAAGAATTTTTAGTTGATCAGGTTTCTTCTTTTGGTTCTAACATAATTGAGATTGAGGTAAAAGTTCCTAAGGTAGCTAAGACTTCTACTCAAAATGCCAGTGGACAAATGGGAGGAACACAGATAACTACTTTTAAATTAAAAAATGCAGAAAAAGTGGCTAAACTTAATAATATCGGAGATTGGTATGGAGCTATTATAAATCAGCAGATAATTAGTTATGCTAACAAAAATAAGCAAGTAATTATTATGGGAGTAACAGCTGGAATAAAGAAAACGGATCAAAAAATGGAAATAGCTGAAGGAACTATGTTTGATGAAAATGATGATAAAAGTTTAAGACAAGTGGTGGTTTTGGGATCAGAAATAAAAGAATATTTTTTTGGAGAAAGTAAAGCAGTAGGTAAAAGTATTAAAGTTAAAGGACAAACCTATCGAGTTATTGGTGTGTTAAAAAAAAGAGGAGCTATGGGTTTCTTTAATTTTGATAAAACTGTTTATATTCCATTGAAGACTGTGCAAAAAAGATTGGCTGGGACGGATTACATAGGATTTGCTATTTTTAAATTGAAGAATATGAAAAAGTTGGAGCTAACAATATTACAAGCAACAGATATTATGCGAGAACAACATAATATTACTAATCCAAACGATGATGATTTTTCAGTAAATTCAATTGTGGAAGTTTTAGCTATTTTAAATAAAGTCTTTTTTTCAGTTAACCTATTGCTTATTGCTTTGACTTCAATCTCTTTGATTGTTGGAGGAGTAGGGATAATGAATGTAATGTATGTTTCTGTAACTGAACGAACTTATGAAATTGGATTAAAAAAATCAGTCGGAGCGAAAAAAAATCAAATACTAATTCAATTTTTATTAGAAGCTATTTTCATTACTTTAATTGGAGGTTTAATTGGTTTTTTACTTGGCTATGCAATAACTAAGGTGGGAGAAATTGTAGCAACTAGCTATGGTTTTAATTTGAAATTTGTTATTACCTGGTGGGCAGTAGTTATTAGTTTAGGATTTTCTACTATTACTGGAATTATTTTTGGTTATTTTCCAGCTAAAAAAGCTTCTCAACTATCACCTATGGAAGCTTTAAGAAAAGAATAAAAATATTACACCATAATCTAAAAAAAATGCAATATTGCAGGGTTTTTTGATGTGTGATAGCTTTAAATAAAGATAACTAATATAAAATTATTAAGACTAAAAAGATTGATTTATAATATGGAAAATAATAAAGAAGGTAAAATACAAGAAGGAGAGATTCGTCTAGTAGAAAAAAAAGAAACCATAGGAGTTAAACGAAAAAAAAGTAAAGTTGAATTTTATATTGAGCTGTTCTTGTTTTTTGTTTTGGGCGTGTTATTAGGGATCGCTATTAAAACGGAAGCTAGAAAAAAAATAACTATAGGTTTTGATGATTATAAGATGAACATCAGAAAGCAAGATTACAATATTAATCAGATACAAAATGATTTAATCCAAAAACAAATACAAGAGGCTAATCAAAAAGCCGAAAGTCAAGCTTTGGATAAACAAAATAAAACAACCAAGTAAATTTAATTAAACTTAAAGAAAAAATATGTTAGCAGAAGATAAAAAAATTAAAGAAGAAATTCAAGAAAAAGAAAAAATAGAGGTTTCACAAGAAGAATTAAAAAAGGAAAATAATTATAAAAAAACTCAACAGACAAAAAATTTAATTTCGCTCGTAATTCTTTTAGCAGGTCTTTTAGTTGGAAGTTTGTTTGTAGATGTAGCTCAGATTATACAAGGCGGTGGTTATTCACAAAAAAATCTTCATAAATCGGATATTTTTGAATCTGATGGTAAAACTTGGGTAGCTTATAGCGAACCAGCAGTAGGGATTAAGGTTATTGATGATGATAAATGTGCTAAATGTGATCCAAGCGAAATTTTAGTTTGGTTACGTCGAGTTTTACCAACTATTAGCGCAGAAAAAATAAATTATAAAAGTAAAGAAGGAAAAAAACTAATTCAACAGTTTGGAATAAAAACTTTGCCGGCTTTTATCTTTAATCAAAAAGTGAATAAAACTGATCTTTACACTCAAGCGAAAGTTTTATTTAAAGATAAAAATAATCAATATATTTTTGATATTCAAAAATTAGGTGTGCCAATAGGAAAATATTTACAAGTACCAAAAATAAAGGATAAAGATGCTATATTTGGTAAGGCTGAAGCTAAGGTTAAAGTTATTATTTTTGGTGATTTTCAATCTCCATATAGTAAGCTTTCTTATGATTCTTTGCGTAAAGTGATGAAAACTTATCAGGATAAAGTTTTCTTTGATTATAAAGAATTACCTTCATCTGTTCGTCCTCAATCACTAAATGCCGCTTTGGCAGCCGAATGTGCTTTAGAACAAAATAAATTTTGGTTGTATGCTGATAACCTATATACTAAGCAATCACAATGGGATAATGTTAAAGGGACGGTTAAATTTAAACAGTATGCTAGGGATTTAAAATTAAAAACTAACCAATTCAATCAATGCTTGGATAGTAAAAAATATCAGGATAAGATTGACGCCGATAAAAAAGAAGCTTTAGATTTTGAGATTTCTACCACTCCAGCTATTTTTATCAATAACCAATTTGAAAATGGAGTAGTCAGTGAAAAACAATTGAAGGAAGATATCGAAAAACAATTGAAAAAATAAACTGTTAATTCTATTTACTTTTAAAAAACTCTAATAACTTAGAGTTTTTTTGTTTCAAAGAAAATCATATTTTCTTAAACAATAGATACAAACATATTAAACTAATACAGTTATTTGTATAATAGGTTTTTTCATAGTATATTGTAGTTACAGAACAGCAATAATTACTTGTAGAAGTATTCTATTAGTAGTTTTCTTTTCATCAATAGAATGAAGATAGGTTTTCTAAAAAAGGGGATAAATTTGATTTTTTAATTTATAAGAGAAGAGGAAGGTATTTTTTACTCTGTTCCTTCGTAAAAAAATGATTATTTGATAAGAGGGGAGAAAAAATACAATACAATTACT
>CAZWWQ010000009.1:0-11415 GCA_964637685.1 uncultured Bdellovibrionales bacterium
ATGACCTAATCGTTCGTCAACTTGTGTTAGATAAAATTGTAAAAAATTTATCACCAAGTTTAACTTAGCTTCAACCTTTTGATTTTCATCAGAATTTAAACCATCAAACAAAACCTCTAACCGCTCTTTGGAGTGAAGCAAAAACTCTTTTTCGCCACTATTGATAGAATCTTCTTGCATCTTGACAGGCTCTTGATAGCCATCTTCTTGTATCTTTTCATCTAACTCTTCCAAAGTAGATAATATTAACTCTTTTAACTCCATGGTTTTACCAACCACTTCTCAAACTCTCGAAATTGTGCTTTTTTATTCATAGAGATAAAAAAATCAACTTTTCGTCTGTTTTTACCTTTTAATCTAGCAAGAGCTTTTTTAAGTTCGCTATTTTTTGGCTGATCTTTTAAGAGCTGTGAATAAATTGCAATTGCTTCTTGTGAATGCCCTTGTCTCTCGTAAATTCTAGCTAATGTAATAGTAATTACTTTTTTTGTATAAATTTCTATGGAAGATTTTATTTTTCTAATATAGAAATTTGACAAAAATAAGAATCATCGCTATATTGGCTATATTGTGAAAGCTGTCTTACAAAGGAGTAAAATTATTTAATACTTTATGAAAAAAAGAAGTATAAAAAATGTAGATTTGTTTCTTGTTTTGTGTGCCACTGAAAATTTTTAGGTCGGTTCTGTTTTGCAAAGAATTAAATAAAAATAAATAAGTAATAAAAATTCTCTATAAACCAAAGCCGATCTTCAAATGATTGGTTTTTTGTTCTTTAAAATCAACTTAAAAAAGGAGACAGAAATGGAAAAAAGAAAAAATAAGATGAAAATAGATGAAGTTTATAATTTTGCTTGCCAAATATATAATATTTGGCAAAAACAAGGAATTGATAAACTGAAATATTTTTTTCAACAAGAGTTAAAAGTACCAAATGGTCAGGTTGACGAATTGGCTTTGCGATATAAGCCTATAAAACCACCTCAAAAAAGTGTTGGAAACCAGATGTTTCAAGATCTGTCACTCCAATTATCAAATTGTTCTACTAAAGGAATTTTACCCAAAGATATTTTAGCTTGGTGGGTTATAAAGAAATTTAATGAGGAGATTTTTGATTTTCAAGTAATAGATAAACATGTCAGAGAAAGAAGCCAAATTAATTTTCTTCGCTACCCTTGTAACAAATGGGGTCAGATGGTTCCTCTTAGAGATATGATTTCAGAAAATATTGAAATTGAGGAATTACCAGTTCATATGTTTAAAAAATCTAAAAAAATAGTAGAATACTTAGGAAAAAGTATGGGTCAGGATTTAACAAGAGCTTTGTTTAAAGCTCAAATTATTTTTCCATCTTCCAATGAAGTAGAGTTGCTTTGTGAAACAATATTGAAGGGATTAAATGGAGAAAGGATCATTATTGCAGGTGAGTTTTATCCAGATTATAGTTATAAAAAAACTAATAATAGTAATATTCCTTTTTGCTATACTTTTGAAAAGGTAAATAGAGGAGTGGGATTGGTGGCCCAGCAAATTGCATATATGCTACCATTCTTGAGTAATTTTTTTCGAAAGTATCATATTCAATATGATATTAAATTAGCTATTGGTGATTTTGAAGCCGATAACCCCAAAATTTTGCGACGATTAAAAATTAGTCGTCAAGATTTTGTAGAAAACTGCGAATGTTCGTTAGCTAGATTCAGGGAATTTTTTTCAGAGTCATCTCTAGAGCTTTTTCTTTTTCAGGAGGAGTGGGCTAAACAACGTTGGAAAAAATATAAAGAAAGTATCTATACTCAAATGAGTAAAGGTAATTTCGAAGATTTAAAAAATAAAACTGGAAAGCATCCGCAAGGGATTGTGGATTTTATACAACAGACGAATTACAATTTTTATTGTAATCTGTTGTGTATTAAAAAAATAGATTCAAAAAAAATAAAAAAGAATGTTTTGCATCAAGGTGCAGAACATGCCGCAATTTCAAAAATTTTTGCGGAAGATATTAAACAGCCGATAATTCAACTGGCGGGAGATCATCCCCAATTGCAGCTGTTCAATAAGATGTACGCAGAGCACATAACTTTGTGCGCGCAGCGTATATTTTAATTAGGTTCGAAAAATTAGGTGGAAAAAATATTATTTTTTCCACCTAATTTTATTATTAAGTTTATTAATCTTGAGTAGGATGAATTATTTTTTTTAAGTTAGTTAAAATAGAAGGAAATGTTTTTTTTAAAATGGTTAACTCCGAAGTGGAAAATTTTTGTAAAACGTAATCTTTACCAGAAATTAAACAAGACTCTTTTTCTTTTGGTGGCTTACCGATACCTAAACGAATTCTTGTAAAATTTTGAGTTCCTAATAAATCAATGATATTTTGAACACCATGATGACCAGCTGATGAAGAATCGGTGGAAGTCTTGTAAGTACCTAAAGGAATATCTAAATCATCATGAATAACAACAATATTATTCAAGGATAGTTTATAAAAAGCTAATAAAGCTTGAACTGTTTTTCCAGAAAGGTTCATAAAAGTCTGTGGTTTTACAAGCATAGTTTTTCTGTTAGCAATTTTACCTAAAGAAATATCACCATTAAATTTAGAATTAAATTCAAAAACGGGAAAAGATTTTGTTTTTTGAAATTGATTAAGAAATAGGAAACCAGCATTATGACGGGTATATTTATATTTATCACCGGGATTACCGAGACCAAAAATTAATTGCATATAATTATAATTTAATGAATAACTTTTTTATAATCTTCTAAACTGTCTTGACTCATATTATAACGGCTAAAAGAATTTTCTCCAATAACGATTACTAAATCGGCGTTGATATGAGTGAGTAAATCTTTATAGTGGCTACTTAACGGAGAAGTGATTTCAGCTGTTAATATTTTAGTTAATTCGTCTAAAGTGAAAGGTTTATTTCCTTCTGTTAAATCATAAATACGAGTAGTGCTTTCTTTCTTTGTTTGGGGGTCGCTGATAACAATGATATTTTTATAATTAAAGTTGTATTTTAAAAGATGTTTAATTCTAGTAAGGGTAACAGAATGACCACTTTTATTAATTAAAACAAGAGAAGCTTTTTCTTGAATAATTTTTTGATGGCGTTTGTTTGTTTGATTGGTTTGAAAAATATTTTGAGCTAATTCACGAGTTTCTTTCCAATTACCTAAACGGGGGATAAGAACAAAAGAGCGAATACTTCCATAAAAAACATGAGAAACAATCAAAAGACTACTGGATTTCCAAGCATCTAGAACAACATTATTAATATTTTGTGTATCTAATTTTTTTAATAAATCTAAAAAGTCATCAAATTCATCCGGTTGAATATTAGTTTTTAAATTATTACCTAAAGCTACAAAAAGTTTATTGAGAGAAGTTACATTAAGTAAAGTGCCAGTAGAAAAAATTTTATTTTTTATGGCCTGTAAAATTTGTTGTTGTCTTTTGGCACGACCAAAATCACCTTCAGGATCGTTATGTCGCATGCGAGCGTATTTTAAAGCCGTTGCTCCATCTAAATGTTGAAAGCCCTTTTTTAATTGAAAAGTTTCATAGGAATAGTTGGGCCCTGGATAATGAGAATCATAAATATCGCGTTGGTTAGTGATATTAATTCCACCAAGAGCATCTACTATTTGTTTAAAACCAGCAAAATCCATAACTAACCAATAATCTATATTTAGAGAAGTAATGTTTTTCAATGTCTTTTTTAGTGGTTCTAAAGCCTTATTTAGATCATTATCAGTTTGTTTCAATCCGTATTGATAAAGGCTGTTTATTTTAGTGTGTCTATCTGTTTGGGGAATGTTTACATAAAGATCACGAGGAATGGACAGGAGAGCCACTTGATTAGTTTGAGTATTAATACTGGCAATCATTATGGTGTCGGTCAAATTAGCACCGGATTTATGAGGGCCAGCAATACCTAGGAAAAGAATATTGATACGATTTTCAGTAGTATGCTTTAACTCATTTTTATGCACAGGAAGAACCAATCCCCTAACAGTATCTAAAAGAGAAAAATTAGTGTGACGAGTATTATTTAGCTGATTTTCAGTTTGATTAATTCTCCAGACTATAAAAGAACCATAAATTACTCCCACTAGCAAAATAAAGAGAGTAAGCCAAAGGATTATTTTTAGCAAAAAATTTTTAATAGTCATCTAAGTTAAGGTGATATAGGTAGTTTCTTCTTTATAATCATAGCTAGCTTCTGGTAGCTCGTCAATTAGAGGCTTTTTTAAGCCGATAGTAAGCCTTGCTAAAAAAGAAAAAAACTGTTATTATGGATAAGTATTCAATTTATTTAGTATTTTTTTCTTTTCTCTGTTTTTGTTATTTAATAAGAAACAAAAAGAGTAATAAGAATGAAATAGAACATATCGTTATGACCCAGAAAATTAATAAGAATATTAAAAAAGATTCATCAGAAAATTCTCAAGCTAATGTTTACCAAGGGGTAAGCAGTTTTATTTTAGAAATAATCAAAATAGTTTTCTTAGCTTTTATTATTATCATTCCGATTAGAATTTTTTTATTTCAACCTTTTTTTGTTCAAGGGGCTTCTATGGAACCTAATTTTGAAAACAATCAGTACCTGATTGTTAACGAGCTAGGCTATAAAAAAACAACCATCGGTATTGGTTCACAAGCTTGGTGGCAAGTTAATCCTTTCCGAAAAATTGAAAGACAAAAGGTGATTGTTTTTCGCTATCCCTTAAATCCGAGTAAGTTTTTTATTAAACGAGTAATTGGATTACCAGGAGAGAGAATTAAAATAGAAAAAGGTAGAATTTTTATTTTCAATCAAGAACATCCAAAGGGTTTTATTTTGGATGAAAAAGCCTATTTACCTATAGGGGTAAAAACTATGGGTGAAATGACAGTAATTTTGAAGAAAAATCAATATTTTGTAATGGGTGATAATCGTATGTTTAGTTCTGATTCACGTTCTTGGGGACCCGTACCAGCTAGTGATATAATTGGCAAGGTGGAATTACGTGCTTGGCCATTAAATCAGATTAAATTGTATTAATTTTTTTGTCTCCAAGGTAAGATTAGTTTGAATATTTTTTAATGTAAATTTTATGGTAGTGAAAAAGAAATCCATCAAAAAAGCCAATAAGAAAGAAATCAAAAAAAAGATTGTTGTTTCTAAGAGACAAAAAAAGGATGAGTTACCTTTGTTACTTCAAACTTTGCGAGGGATGAAAGACGTTATTCCTCAAGATCAATCTTTCTGGAATCAGATTAGGCGTTATTCGGAACGATTAGCTTGTGATTATGGATTTCTAAGAATAGATACCCCTATAGTTGAATATGCCAATCTTTATACTCGTGGGGTTGGAGAAGGAACAGATATAGTGGAGAAAGAGATGTATACTTTTAGGACTAAAGGAAGAGATAAAGTAGCTCTTCGACCAGAATTAACAGTTGGTAATTGTCGGAGTTATATCCAGCATGGTATGCGCCTTTTACCGAAACCAGTTAAATTATTTTCTACTGGTCCTGTTTTTCGTTACGATCGGCCACAAAAAGGTCGTTATCGAGAACATCATCAAATCAATTATGATGCTTTCGGAGAACAAGATCCTATTATAGATGCTCAAATGATTCAAATTGCTGATCAGCTATTAAAAAATCTAGGTATAAAGTCAATTCAAATTCAAATTAACTCTATTGGTTGTCCAGTTTGTCGTAAAGAATATAGGGATTTGCTGGTGAGTTATTTAGAATCGAAGAAAAATAAGTTGTGTCAAGATTGCAGAAGAAGAATTAAAATTAACCCTTTGCGAGTTTTGGACTGTAAAGAAGATAAGTGTTCTCAAGTAGCGGCTGGAGCACCTCAGTCCATAGATCATCTTTGTTCAGAATGTCATATTCATTTCAAGACGTTATTGGAGTATTTAGATGAACTAGATTTGCCTTATATTATTAATCCTCGTTTAGTAAGAGGACTAGATTATTATACCAAAACTGTTTTTGAGATTTGGTCTGAAGCGGAAAATGGTAAAAAACTTTCTTTAGGTGGGGGAGGGCGTTATGATAACTTAATAAAAACAATGGGCGGAGAGGATACTCCGGCTATTGGTTTTGCGATGGGAATAGAAAGGTTAGTGGATGAAATGAAAAGGGTGCAAGCTAAACCTTATAAATTACCGATACCTAGGGTGTTTTTAGCGCAACTGGGAAATATGGCTAAAAGAAAAAGTTTAAATTTATTTGCTGATTTAGAAAAGAATGGAATCTTAGTAGCAGAAAGTTTTGGACGAGGCGGATTACGTTCGCAATTGAAAGTGGCTAATAAATTAGGAGTGAAATTTACTTTAATTTTAGGACAAAAAGAAGCTTTGGATAATACAGTAATTATTAAAAATATGTCAACAGGCATGCAAGAAACGGTTAGCTTAGATAAATTGGTCAATATTATTAAGAAAAAATTAAAGACAGATAAGGTAGTCACCTATCGTAATAAAAATAAAAAAAAGAATTAGTTAACCATCTATGTGTATTTTTTGTAAAATTATTGCTAAAGAAATTCCTGCTACTGTTGTTTTTGAAGATGAAAAAATATTAGCTTTTAAAGACATCCATCCTTTAGCTCCAGTGCATATAGTGATTATTCCTAAAAAGCATATAGCTAGTATTAATGATTTAAAAAAAGAAGATACTAATTTAATGGGAGAATTGATTATAAGAGCTCAAAAATTAGCTCAAAATTTTGACATATCAGAAAAAGGGTATAAACTGTTATTTCGGGTTGGCGAGTGGGGAGGACAAGAAGTACCGCATATTCACCTTCATCTGGTCGGAGGAGCTAAATTAAAAGAAGGTATTGGTACTGTATAAGTTTTATAAAAAATAAGAAAATAATAAAAGAGACAAACAAAAGAAAGGAGGTAATTATGATTGAAGTTAAAAAGAAAGACCGTGAGTCATCAGAAAGTTTAATTAGAAGATTTAGCCGACGTGTTCAACAAAGCGGTGTTTTGGTGAATGTGAGAAAAAATCGTTTTCGAGTAGAAGAAAAAACTAAGCGGCAAATAAGAGAAGGCGCTATGTATAAAGATAAGGTAAGGAAAGTAGTTAATAAGCTTAAAAAAATGGGAAAGTTTGATGAAGAAAATTTTCGTAATGCAAAGAAGAAATTAATTAAATAATTTCTATAAATATAAAACCATGAAATTAAAAGAGAATATCTTAAAAGATCTCAAAAAAGCGATGAAAGAAGGAGATACTATTAAGCGAGATACATTACGAATGTTAGATTCTATGATTAAAAATAAAGAAATAGAAAAAAATAAACGAGAAGTAGGATTGGAAGAAAAAGAAATCCAAGTTCTTATTGCTCGGGCGGTTAAACAAAGGAAGGAAGCTAGTGCTCAGTATCGGAGTGGTGGTAGAGATGAGTTAGCCAAAAAAGAAGAAAAAGAAATGGAAATTCTTATGGCTTATCGTCCGCAACAATTGACTGAAAGTGAAATTGAAGAAACGGTGAAGAAAGTCATCGCTGAGGTAGGAGCTAATTCCTTAGCTGATTTAGGTCAGGTAATAGGAGCGAGTATGAAACGTTTGCAAGGAAAAGCGGAGGGAGAGAAAGTGAGAAAAATAGCTCAAACAGAATTAAGGTAGTTTTTTAAAAGCGTCCTTAGGGACGCTTTTCTTATTATGGAAGTAAATATAGCTATCAATAATTTAGTACAAGCATTTGTACAAGAAGAGTGGCTAAGAAAAAGTTTGCTTCAGACATTAAAATTGGATGAGTTTAATTATCTTCAAGATCGAAAAATTGAGATTAGCTTAGCCCTAGTTTCTCCTCAAGAGATAAAACGATTAAATAAAATTTATCGAGCTAAAGATGAGGTGACTGACATCCTTTCTTTTGCTGAATATGAAAACGAAAAAAGTATTCAAGCCAGTCAAAGTCCAAATTTATTTTTAGGAGAATTGGTTTTGTGTTATGATGATATCAAGAAATATGCGCAAAAAAAGAAGCTAAATTTGAAACAAGAGTTAGCTAAAGTGGTTTCACACGGATTACTTCATCTTTTAGGTTGGCAACATTCAGAAAAAATGTTTCGTTATCAGACAAAAATTAGTAAACAAATTATATAAAAAGAAAAATAAATTTATGCTAAAAAGAGTCAAACAATTCCAAAAAAGTCTTTATTTTGCTTGGAGAGGGCTTAAATATGTGGTTAAAAATGAAAAAAATTTTCAAAACGAGTTAGCAGTTGCTTTTTTAGTTATTGTAGCTATGATTTATTTCCAAGTAACCCGCTTAGAAGCAGTAGCTCTTTTTATAATAATCGTTGGCGTGTTAGTAGCGGAAATTTTAAATACTATTATGGAAAGAGTGGTTAATGTTTTAGAGCCTCGAGTTAATCCGTATGCTCGTTTAATAAAAGATCTATTGGCTTCCAGCGTTTTGTTAACAGCTATACTGGCGATTATAATTGGTTTAATTATATTTGTTCCCTATATTATTAAAGTATTTTAATTAAGCTGTGAATGGTTAATTGTTAATTATCTATTTTTATAATATAATTTAGAAAAGACTAATTAGTAAAAAACAAATAATTTATTTATTTTTAGATTAATGACTAAGCATAACTTACTTTGTGGAATAGACGTTGGTTCATCTAATGTAAGGACAATTATAGCTCAGATAGTATCAGCTGAAGAAAAGCCGAGAATTATTGGTGTGGGAGTAGTTCCGTCATTTGGAGTGAGAAAAGGAACTATCGTAGATATTGAAGAGACCTTAAAATCCATTAATGCTTCCATAGAAAAAGCCGAAAGAACAGCCGGAGTTGCTATCAGTCATGCTGTGGTAAGTATTGGCGGAAATCATATTACTGCTCAATATTCTAAAGGAGTAATTGCAGTAGGAAAAACAGATGGAGAAGTTACCGAGGATGATATTGAGAGAGTTATTGGGGCGGCTCAGGCTATTTCTATTCCACCCAATAAAGAAATAATTCACATTATTCCTCAAGAATATATTTTAGATGAACAAAAAAATATCAAAGATCCATTAGGGATGAATGGTATTCGTTTGGAAGTAAAAACAATTATTATTGAGGGTTTTTCTCCTCATATTAAAAATTTAGCCAAATGTTTTCAACAAGCTAATATTAATGTGGAAAATTTCGTTTTGTCTTCATTAGCAGCTTCTCAATCAACTTTAACAAAAAGACAAAAAGAATTGGGAGTGGCTTTGGTGGATATTGGAGGCGGAACAACTTCGGTGGCTGTTTTTGAAGAAAATGATCTTGTAGCCACTTTTGTCGTACCAGTAGGTGGAGCTCATATTACTAATGATGTGGCTATCGGATTAAGAACTTCTATCGATGTAGCTGAAAAAGTAAAACTAGAATTTGGAAGTGCAAGACCAAAAGAAATTAGTCGGAAGGAAGAGATTAATTTAGCGGAGATAGATACTAATGAAGAAGGTTTAATATCTCGTTATCATGTAGCAGAAATAATTGAAGCTCGCTTAGAAGAAATTTTTACTTTAGTAAATAAAGAATTAAAAGTTATTGGAAAAAACGAACTTTTACCAGCAGGAATAGTTTTAACGGGAGGAACAGCTAAGTTACCAGGGGTAATTGATTTAGCCAAAGAAGTTCTGCGTTTGCCAGTTCAAACTGGTTTTCCTATGCAATTAGGAGGATTAGTAGATAAAGTAGATGACCCTTCTTTTTCTACAGCGGTGGGTCTTTTGATTTGGGATATGGAAAACACACAAGGATCAAGCAGTAAATCAGATGGTCAATTAAGTAAGAATATTCGGGAAGGTTTAAATAAAACTAAGGAATGGTTAAAAAAGTTTTTACCCTGAATTTATGGGTAGATTTTTAATTAAATTTGCAATATAGTAGTTAAAATGATAGAATACAAAACTAGATTAAAGTGGAATATTAGAAATAAAAAAACAAAAATTTATTTGACACATACCTAAATGATATGTTAAATTTAGCTACTGTAATTAACAATTAACTTAAATTAAGAAAGAACAATTAATATTTTTAAATTTGGCTGTTAATAATTATTTGTTTTAATATTTTTATCAATAATAAATTTATATACTATGGCTGAAATAAAACCACCAGTAGAAATGTTTGCTCGAATTAAAGTAGTAGGAGTTGGAGGATCTGGAGGGCATGCAATATCTAGGATGATTGACTCAAAGCTAAAAGGAGTTGAATTTGTAGCAATTAATACAGATGCTCAAGATTTACATCACAATAAAGCGGCGGAAAAAGTACATATTGGAAAGAATTTAACTAAAGGATTAGGGGCAGGAATGAATCCTGACATAGGACGACAAGCAGCTGAGGAAAATAGAGATGAAATTCAAGATGTGCTTAAAGGAGCTGATATGGTTTTTGTTACGTGTGGTTTAGGAGGAGGAACAGGAACAGGTGCTGCTCCTATTGTAGCAGAGACTGCTAAGGAATTGGGAGCCTTAACAGTAGCGGTAGTAACCAAACCATTTACTTTTGAAGGGGCACAAAGAAGAGCCATCGCAGAAGAAGGGCATGAAAATCTTCGGGAAAGAGTAGACACGTTGATTACTATTCCTAATGATAAATTATTGCAAATTATTGATAAGAAAACCACTTTACTAAATTCTTTTAAAATTGTGGACGATGTTTTGCGTCAAGGAGTGCAAGGTATTTCAGATTTAATTACTAAGCCAGGGATAGTTAACGTTGACTTTGCGGATGTAAAAGCTATTATGGCAAATAGCGGTTCTGCTTTAATGGGAATTGGTATTGGAGCTGGCGAAAACCGAGCTTCTGAAGCAGCTAAAGCAGCTATCAATAGTCCATTATTAGAACTTTCTGTTGATGGTGCTAAAGGAGTACTGTTTAATGTTAGTGGTGCTAGTGATTTAACAATGTTAGAGATTAATGAAGCAGCCAATATAATTACTGAATCAATTGATACTAACGCTAAAGTTATTTTCGGAGCTGTAGTAGACGAAACAATTAGAAAAGGAGAAATTCAAATAACAGTAGTAGCGACGGGGTTTGATGAAGATAAGGTAAACGAATCTCCTATGGAAAAATTGTCACGTGTTAATATGGAAGAAAAAAAGACAGAAGAAAAACCAGAAGATTCACAGATGACTTTTCCTCGAAAATCAGAATCAACGATGATTATTAAAGAAAAGATTCCACCTAAACCACGTCGAACAGTTTCTCAAGATAAGATAAACAAAGATCTGGATGATGATGAATTAGAAATACCAGCTTTTATTAGGAGAAAAATGGAGAAGTAAAAAATATTTATATGATTATATGGTAAAAAACAATCTTTATATTATTGAAGGTTGTTTTTTTAAGATATAGAGTAAGGTTTAATTATGAGTTTAGAAATAATTTAAATAA
>CAZWWQ010000010.1:0-11039 GCA_964637685.1 uncultured Bdellovibrionales bacterium
GTAGAAATATCTTTTTTAGCTAAAAACTATAAAAAATTTCTTAAAGCAATTAAATAATAATTCTGAGTATTTTTTTTCAAGTGTTCTTTTCTAGCATTTTGAGAACGATTAAGATAAAGTCTAAAATTATGAACTAGTTCATCTTCAATTTCATTAGCTTCTTTAATTTTGGACCAAGCTAAAAATTTACTCAAAGAACGGTCATAATTCTTAATTGTATTCTGTGATCGTCCTCGTTCTATTTCTAGGTATTCTAAAAATTGATTTTTTAATTTTTTTAAAGACATTTTTCAAGATAAGAATGATTAAATTATTTTTCGTCTGTTATTTTATATTTTACACTAAAAATTCAAAGGGGGAAATTATTTAAAGTAACTTTAAACAGGCGGGATATTTTATTTGACAAAAAGTAAACCTCACTATATACTTCTTGGCAGATAAAAATTAGGGTTTTAGTAGATATGATTGTTTATTTTTTGGTTGTAAATAATTTAGTTAAACAATTTTTAAGCTAAAACCACAAGAAAGGTTAACACTATTAGTAAACTAATAGAATTAATTTCTAAGGGTTTAGTCGGACGTAAAAATCTGAAAAACCTAAAAATTAAAATTTATCGTCAACAAAAAAATATTGCCACCTTTATTAAAGAGCGTAGAACTATAAAGCTGTTATCTCTTTTCCGAAAATATGCTGCTTTTATGATAGTAGTTTTTATTATCTCTTTAGTTTGTGTGACTAATTTCGCTGCGGGGCACGAATCCAGTGGTTTTTTGTTTGGCTATTTTGAAGCAAATGAAAATTATAGTAGTCCATTAGAAGGGAAGCTTTTTGTGCAAACGGATAAGATAACCAATGTAGCTTTAGCTCCTTTATCAAAAGCTACAACGGCTCCTATTCCAGAAAAAAATAAGAAAGCAGAAAATGAATCTGTAATGATAGTACAAGGGCAAGCCTTAGTAGCGGGAAATTCTCCTATCAAAAAAGATCCACAGGAAGGTGGAGGAGTAACAATTTATGAAGTTCAATCAGGAGATACAGTTAGTTCTATCGCTAGTGCTCATCATATTACAGTGAATACTATTCTTTGGGCTAATGCTTTGGATAATCCTGATTCAATTATGCCAGGAGATAAAATATTTATTCTTCCTGTTTCTGGTTTAAGTTATACAGTTAAAAGTGGTGATAGCTTGGATTCAATAGCTAAAAAATTTAAAGCTCAAAAAGATAAAATTATTGCTTTTAACAGTCTTCCGGCTAATGGAGAAATTAAAAAAGGAGAAGAGATTATTATTCCTGATGGGAAAAAGAAGATACTAATTAAAAAACCTGCTTTTCATTTAACTACAAGAGTTTATACTACTTTTACGCCAAATGGAAAAATAGTGAAAGGTAAGGCTGGGTCTGGTCATCGATTCCCTTACGGTTATTGTACTTGGTATGTAGCTCAAAAAAGATATGTTCCTTGGAGCGGTAATGCAGGTACTTGGCTATATCACGCTAAGTCAGCTGGTTATGCTACAGGACGCAAGCCTCGAGTAGGAGCTATTATGGTTTCTACGACTTCTTGGTGGGGGCATGTGGCTTATGTAGAAAAAGTTAAAAATGGTACTATTACTATTTCAGAAATGAATTACAAGGCTTGGGGAAGAGTGGATCGGAGAACTATTAGCTATCACTCGCGATCAATTATCGGTTTTATTTATTAAAAATATCTTTTACAATTTTTACAAAAAACTTCTCTTTAAGATAAAGAGAAATTTTTTGTTAGTGACAAATGTAAATAGTTTTATTTAGTTGATTTTCTTTAAAGGAGCCACAGCAGTAGAAAGTTTTTTTAAACCTGCTGTGGAAAAAGCTACGGTGATAATATCTCCCTGAGAAGCGATAACCAATCCAGTACCAAAAATTTTGTGTTGTACATGGTCGCCATCTTTAAAAGTAGGGCTTGTCGATGGTTGTGAGCTAGTTTTTGGAAGGTGAGAGAGGGAAGAATTATTTTGAAAAGTTTGTCGGCTATACATTTGAGGTTTAGCTTCAGTTTCTTCTAAAAGATGTGTGGGGATATCCTCCAGAAAACGAGAAGGTGTGTTAATTTGGGTAGAACCGAAAATATTACGTTCGTTAGCAAAAATAAGAAAAACTTTTAGTTTGGCACGAGTAACTCCTACATACATTAAGCGCCTTTCCTC
The DNA here is from genome assembly GCA_964637685.1 of uncultured Bdellovibrionales bacterium. Lineage (GTDB taxonomy): Bacteria > Patescibacteriota > Minisyncoccia > Moranbacterales > UBA2206 > CAZWWQ01. The sequence goes on from CAZWWQ010000010.1 coordinate 2,191, forward strand.
TTCTAATTCGTTGTCGCTTAATAAACTTCTAGAGTGAGGAAAAATACCCTCTTCTAGTCCAATAATAAAAACTACCTTAAATTCTAGCCCCTTGGCACTGTGAAGAGTCATTAGATGGACGGCTTCGCTAGCCTGATCAATGTTATCAGTGTCAGCGATGAGAGCTACTTCTTCTAAGAATAAAGTTAAACCTTCTTCTGGAGAATAATGGGTATATTTTTGAGCGACAGTTAATAACTCTTGGATATTTTCATGCCTCATTTGTCCTTCGTCAGTTCCGTCTAAAAGATATTTTTCATAACCCGATTGGTGATAAATTTTTTGGATAAAATCAGTTAAAGATAGTTTATTTTTCATTGCTGCCATTTGCTGAATAAAATCACAGAATTTTATAATAGCTGTTAATTTAGAAGGTTGAATTTTAGTTTTCGCCTGGGTGGAGTTTTCTTTTTCTATGGTGGCTAGTTTTAAACCAGTTTTGATGACATTGGTTTTTGTTTGTTGAGATATGTCCGTCCATTTAGCTAAAGTAATCTTACCAAGACCTCTACGGGGTTCGTTAATAATTCTTTCCAGTGAAATGACGTCATTAAAATTTTGGATTAATTTTAAATAGGCGATAATATCTTTAATTTCTTTACGCTGATAAAATTTTACACCACCAATAATTCTATAGGGAAGGGAATTGCGTAACATGGCTTCTTCTATAATACGTGATTGAGCGTTGGTGCGATATAAAACAACGAAATCGTTTAATTTAAGATCAGGCCTTTTTTTTAAAAGATTTATTTGTTGAATAATAAATTCAGCTTCTTCCTTTTCGTTTTTAGCTTCATAAACAGTAATTAATTCGCCACCTTTATTTTCGGTCCAAATTTTTTTATCTTTGCGTTGGATATTTTTAGAAATAATTCCATAACCAGCATCTAAAATATTTTGAGTAGAACGATAATTTTGTTCTAATTTTATTATTTTAGCTTGAGGATAATCTTTTTCAAAATCTAAAATATTTTGAATATTAGCGCCTCGCCAAGAATAAATTCCTTGCCAATCGTCACCAACAACACAAAGATTATGATGTTTCTGAGCCAGCATTTTTACCAATAGATATTGAGCATAATTAGTATCTTGATATTCATCAATCATAATATAATAAAAAAAATCTTGGTATTTAGCTAAAATTTCTGGATAGGTTTGAAAAATTTTAACGGTAATCATTAAAATATCATCAAAATCTAGGGCGTTTTGTTCTTGAAGTTTTTTTTGGTAAAGAGTATAAGTTTTTCCCACAATTTCTTCCCAGTATCCATTAGCCTGTTGAATAAATTTTTGAGGCTCAATCAATTCATTCTTAGCCTTACTCAAACCACTTAAAATAGATCGAGGCTTGAATTGTTCAGTGTTAAGAGCTAATTCTTTCATTATTTTCTTTACTAGAACTAATTGGTCTTGATCATCATAAATGTTAAAAGAAGATTTATAGCCTACTTTTTCAATCTCTTGACGAAGAATGCGAACACAAACAGAATGAAAAGTACCAATTGTGGGTAGTTGACGAGTGTTGGAAAGAAGGCTGGTAATTTTGGATTTCATTTCTTGAGCTGCTTTGTTAGTGAAGGTAACGGCTAATATTTTTTGAGGAATTATTTTTTTTTCTTGAATTAAATAAGCCACTCTATGAGTGAGTGTTCGAGTTTTTCCTGATCCTGCTCCAGCGATAATTAATACTGGACCATTAATAGTTATTACAGCCTTACGTTGAGAGGGATTAAGTTGAGCTAAAATGTCTGACATAATTTTTTAATTAAAGTAATAATTAACTAAGTTAGTGTAACATTTTATTTTTAACTGGACAAAAGAGCTTTTTTATTATAGAATTTAGAAGTAACAAATTAATTAGCTGGCACTGGTTTTTCCGTGGGGGGATTCACGCAACGAGTGTTTGGCCGTAAATAATATGACTCTCAACGCTAAGCAAAAAGAAAAAGTGACTAAAGATGTGAAAAGACACGAAAAAGATAGTGGTTCTCCAGAATATCAGATTGCTCTTTTTACTGAAAGAATTAAGAAATTAACTACTCATTTAAAAAAAAATGCTAAAGATTTTCATTCTCGAAGAGGACTTTTAAAAATGGTTGCCAAACGAAAAAGATTAATGACTTATCTAAAAAAAGTAAATGAAAAAAGTTATAAAGCACTAATTAAAAAACTAAAGCTTAAGGGCTAGTTAATTTTTATGAGTATATTTAAGGAACAGCGAGTGGGTGTTTTGGTGGATATTCAAAATCTTTATTATAGTGCTAAAGTTTTATATGGGAAAAAAGTTAATTTTGGTCAAATGATGAAAGCTTCAGTAGGTGATAGAAAGTTAATTAGAGCGATTGCTTACGGAATTAAAACTCAAGAAGGACAAGAAGAAAAATTTTTTGAGGCTTTAGAAAAGCAAGGATTTGAGGTAAAAACTAAAGATTTACAAATTTTTCCTGGAGGAGCAAAAAAGGGTGATTGGGATGTAGGCATTGCAGTAGATGCGATTAAAATGTCTAAAAGTTTGGATGTAATAATTTTAATGTCTGGTGATGGAGATTATATTCCCTTGGTGGAATATTTGCAGGGAACTACTGGTTGTCGGGTAGAAGGAATGGCTTTTGCAGAATCTAGTAGCAATAAATTAGTGGAAAAATTAGATAGTTTTATTAATATCAGTAAAGGCAAAAAGAAGTTTTTAATTTAGCACTAAAATAAGAAAAGCAAAAAAGTTAATTTGTGTGAGTATAAAACATCTTTTTAGATACTTTCTTGTATATAAAAAATAAGTAAATGTTTTGTTATTGTTTTAAGTTTTAAATTTATCATTTTAAACTTAATATTTTTTACTACTAACTGATGACTTTTATCTTTTTGTATTAAGATATTGAAATAAATTTAGTGTGATAATGAGGGACAGAAGATTGACTAGCTTCTTTAAATAGGCTATACTCTTATTACAATAAATTTTATAATTAAATAAGACTTTCTTAAGTATTGTCTAAGTAAGGTAAGTTCAAAAAAGAGCCTTTAATTAAAAAATAATTTAATTAAATTCTGCTTTTTGATTTTACTTTGATAGCGACGCTTATAGAGGGTAGCTAACTTATGCAAAATAAAAAATGGTCTCTTCAAATTGGAGGGAAAACTTTAGAAGTAGAAACTGGTTTTTTAGCTGGACAAGCTAATGGTGCAGTTACTGTTCGTTATGGCGATACGGTGGTTTTAGCTACGGCGGTGATGAGCTCAGAAGCTTCACGAGTGAGTGGGTATTTTCCTTTAATGGTTAATTTTGAGGAACGTTATTATGCAGCTGGTAAAATTAAAGGTTCACGTTTTATTAAACGAGAAGGGCGTCCTTCAGATGAATCAATTCTTTCAGGACGAGCAGTAGATCGGACTATTCGTCCGCTTTTTAATCATCGTATGCGTAATGATGTGCAAGTAGTGTTAACAGTTTTATCTTACGATGGTGAAAACAATCCAGCTACGGTAGGTATTATTGCTGCATCAGCAGCTTTGTCTATTTCTAATATTCCTTGGGCTGGTCCAGTGGCGGCTGTTCAAGTAGGGAGAATTGATAAGGAATTTATACTTAATCCAACTCAAGAAGAATTAGCTGAAGGAGATTTGGATTTATTAGTGAGTAGTACGGAGGATAAAATTAATATGCTTGAATGTGGAGCTCAAGAAGTGGATGAAAAAGATGTTTTACAAGCCATTATTTTAGCCAAGGAAGCGACAAATAAAATTACTGATTTTCTTGCTCAAATTCAGAAAGAAATAGGTCAAGAAAAAGTCTTGCCAGTTTTAGTGCAAGGAACACCAGAATTTGAAGCTCAAATTAAGAAGATGTTATTAGCAGAAGGATTGGCGGAGGCTCTTTATGATCAAGATAAAAAAGTAATAGAAAAAAAGACTAAAGCTATTCAAGAAAAAATCAATAATTATATCGAAGAAAATTTTAAGGAAGAGATAGATAGTTTAAAGGAAATAGCGGGAATAGTTTCAGAAGAAGTGGCTGATGAGATTGTGCATAAAAATGTTATTGAAAAAGAAGAGCGTCCTGATGGAAGAAAATTGGATGAAATTAGAAATATTGATTGTCAAGTAGGGATTTTACCACGAACTCATGGAACAGGATTATTTACTCGAGGGGAAACGCAAGCTTTAACTGTTGCCACATTAGGAGCACCAGGAGCCGAACAAATAATTGATACTATGGAAGTAGATATTAAAAAACGTTACATTCATTATTATAATTTCCCACCTTATTCAGTAGGTGAAGTGCGTCCTATGCGTGGACCAGGACGGAGAGAAGTGGGTCATGGAGCTTTAGCGGAAAAGGCATTGGTGCCAGTTTTGCCAAAAAAGGAAGATTTTCCTTATACAATTCTTTTGATGAGTGAAATCCTTTCTTCTAATGGTTCTTCTTCTATGGCAGCTACATGTGGTTCTACGTTAGCTTTGATGGATGCGGGTGTACCGATTAAGCGTCCAGTCAGTGGTATTGCGATGGGAATAATTGTTAAAGATGATGATAATTTTAAAGTTTTGACAGATATTCAGGGCTTAGAAGACCATTATGGTGATATGGATTTTAAGGCTACGGGAACAGAAAAAGGAGTTACAGCTATTCAAATGGATGTTAAAGTAACGGGAGTAACTCTAGCAATGTTGGAGGCAGTACTTAAACAATCACATAAAAATCGCTTAGAAATTTTAACTAAAATAGTAACGACTATTAGTCAACCACGTCCAGAAATGTCTCCTTATGCTCCTCGAATTATTGTTATGCATATTAATCCTGATAAAATTAGAAATGTTATTGGTACAGGTGGAAAAATTATTAATGAAATTATTGATGAAACTGGAGTACAGATTGATATTGAAGATGACGGTTCTATCTTTATTACCGCTGAAGAAGCAGGTAGTGCTCAAAAAGCTCAAGAATGGATTAATAATTTAACTCGTGAAGTAAAGCCAGGAGAAGTTTTTCAAGCCAAAATAACAAAAATAATGAATTTTGGGGCTTTTGCAGAAATTTTACCTGGGCAGGAAGGTTTAATTCACATTTCTCAATTAGCGGATCAACGAGTAGAAAAGGTGGAAGACGTAGTAAAGGTGGGAGCAATTGTTCCAGTAAAAGTTATGGAAATAGATAATCAAGGAAGAATAAATCTTTCCTTAAAAGAAGCTAAAAAAATGGTAAAATAGACTATCTTCTTTAATTAACCTCCGAAGAAATTTATGTAAATAAATTTATCTAAGAGGTTTTTTAAATGGTGGAAAAATAGAAACTTCTATTTTAAAAATTGGTTTTAAAATAATGACAAGTCTAAGAGAGGTTGAACTACTACTATTTTGAAATCTGTCCGAACCGTATCATGCTTTAGATTTTAAGAGCTCGTGTTTATGGTTTTTCAGAGTTTGAAGATATTAGTTTAATACCTTTGTGACAACTCTAAGTTTGGGATTATATTTTGAGGTGTAGATAATAACCTAAATAATATGTTATAATAATCAAGTTGAAAAAAATTATAAAAAATTATGCAAAAAATAAAAATTAGTTTTAGTTTAGTATTGTTAGTTTTAGTTACCGTGTTATTTAATATTAGAATTGTTTCAGCGGAGCAAAATTTAGCACAGAATAATAATCAAGAAGTCTTATATTATGGAGATGGTTGTCCTCATTGCGCTAAAGTAGAATCTTTTTTGGCAAAAAATAACTTAGAAAAAAATATTATAAAAAAAGAAATTTATCATAATTCTCAAAATGCAGAAGAATTTAATCAACTGTGTGATGAAAAAAATATTAAATTAATTAATAGAGGGGTACCATTTTTAGCGACCAAAAACCAATGTTTTATTGGTGATGATCAAATTATTAATTATTTTCAAAAAAAATCAAGAACTAAAAAATCAACTACTAAAGAAAATAAAAAAAATATTTCTCAACAAAAACTTACCGTACCTGTTTTAATAGGAGCCGCTTTAGTGGATGCTGTTAACCCTTGTGCCTTTGCTGTTTTGTTGCTTCTAATGATTACTGTTTTAGCTACTGGAGAAAAAAAGAAAGCTTTATTTTCGGGGTTAGCTTTTTCTTTAGCTATTTTCTTATCCTATTTTTTGATGGGATTGGGGCTTTATTCTGTAGTGGCTAGTTTTCAAGCTTCGGGAATATTTATGAAAAGTATCGGTATAATAGCGGTAATTATAGGACTATTAAATTTAAAAGATTATTTTTGGTATGGAAAAGGGTTTTTAATGGAAGTTCCTTTAAGTTGGCGACCAAAAATGAAAAAAATAATTGGTGGAGTAACCAATCCTTTAGGAGCTTTTCTAATTGGATTTGTTGTGAGTTTATTTTTACTTCCTTGTACTAGCGGTCCCTACATTGTTATTATTGGTATGTTGGGACAAAAAGTTACACATACTATCGCCATTAAATTATTATTGCTTTACAATTTAATTTTTATTTCCCCAATGATTTTAATTAGCATAGGAACTTATGGAGGGTTAAATATTCAAAAATCAGAAGAAAAAAGAAGTCAAAATTTAAAAACACTACATTTGATAGCTGGTATCATTATGATCTTAATGGGAGTGTATCTATTAATTTTTATGTAAAGGTAATTATTAGTGGGATTGTTTAGAAGATTCTTTTTCTATTACTTTTAGAACTTTAGGAATACGTTTAAAATCTTTAATAAGAGTTTCACGCATGGAACCGTTATAAAGAGCGGCAGCGGGGTGGAAAGAAATGTAAAAAACTTGATGACCAAGTCCGTTCACTTTGCGTCGTAAAGCCTTACCGTGAATTTGCGAAATTTTTTGTTGCGGAAAAAATCTTTCCATAGAGTAACGACCAAGGGTAACAATTAATTGAGGTTGAATAATTTTTATTTGCTCTAATAACCAAGGCCAACAAGCGGTTACTTCTTCTGGAAGTGGGTCACGATTGTTAGGTGGGCGACATTTAACTACGTTAGCAATATAAATATCGGGGCGTTTTAAATTTATACTAGCTAGCATTTCGTCTAAGAATTTTCCAGAAGCACCAACAAAAGGATGCCCAGTGGCATCTTCTTTGGCTCCTGGACCCTCACCGATAAACATAATTTTAGTAGTGGCACATCCTTCTCCAGGTACAACATTTTTACAACCAGCTCGTAAAGAACATTGAGAACAAGCGATTATTTTTTTATTTAAAGCAATTAATTTCTCTTCTGCGTTTTCTATGTTAGACATAAAAGTTAAATTAATTTTTACTTAGTTAATTGATTGATGATGATTAGTTGAAATTTATCGGTCAAACTATCCCAAATGGCGAAAGTAGGTTGATAAATTTGATTAGCTACATTACCAGGATTAAGTAATTTACAACTATTTACTATTTCTTCCCAAGGTTTATGAGTGTGTCCATAAAAAACAAAATCAAAGCGACCGCTAAGAGCTAATTTTTGAGCGTATTCAGGAAAGTGGACAAAAGCTATTCTTTTGTTAGCTATGGTTATTTCTCCGTGTTTAGAAAAAATACGAATGGCCGAATATTTTTTATCGGCAAAGGGATAATTAGCACTGTGTTCTAAATCCATATTACCAAAAGTCCAAAAAATAGTGCCTGTAAAATTAGCTTGAATAAAATCAAGAGTTTCAATTTCGGCTAAATCACCACAATGAATTAATTGAGTAACTTTATTTTTTTGACAATAATTTAAAACCTTTTTTAAATTAGGAATATTATCGTGAGTATCAGAGATAATTGCTAAGCGCATAAATGTTTTTTAAAATTTAACCTTAAGAACGAAAAGATTTTAAAAGTTGGACATCTTCAGTTACTTTGTCTAGTTTGGTTTCTAAAATCATATCTATATTGTTTTTTTGAGCCCAAGCCACAATTTGTTTAAAGGCGTTGGTACCAATTAAACCATCCCCAATATGAGCGTGACGGTCTTTTTTAGAGTTACATTTAGTAAGAGAATCATTAGCATGAATTAATTTTATTTTTTTTAATCCTATTTCAGAATCTATTCGGGTTAAAACTTGATTAAATTTACTCCAATCATAGCCAGAAGCAAAAGAGTGTTGAGTATCTAAACAAATACCAGCAAGTTGAGGATTATCAACTTGTTGGATAATAGTATTTAATTCAGTAATATTGCTACCGATAACGTGTCCAGCTCCAGCACTATTTTCTAAAAGTAATTTAGCACTTCCTTGATAATCAGTTAAGCATTTTTTTAATAGAGTAATTATTTTAGCAATGGCTTTTTGAGTGCCCAAATCCTTAGCTGTTCCGGGATGAACAATAACAAAATCTGCTTTAATTAAACTAGCTCGTTCCAGTTCATCGCGGATAATACTAACAGAACTGTAACAAATACGATTATTTTGAGAAGCTAGATTAATATAATAAGGAGCATGAACATAAACGTGATGGATTTTATTTCTTATCTGGGCCGTTTGAAAGTTTTGGATAACTTCAGGAGTTAGCTCTGAAGCTTTACCTCCTTGAGGTGAGCGAGTAAAAATTTGCATTATTTCACAACCTAAATTAGCTGCTCTAGCTGGAGCTTTCCAAATTCCTTGAGCGATAGAAACATGACAACCAATATACATATCGAGAGATTAAAGGATTATTAGAAACAGATTTAAATGAATAAAGTTAAGTTAGTATTATTTTAGCACAAAGAGAAAATTTAAAGAATAGATTTAAGTTTTTATCGCATTAAATGTATTAGGGAACAAGAGTTTGTATGTAAGTGTGAAGTAAAATAAAAAATACAGAGCTAACTCTGTATTTTTTATTTTCTGCTCCG
>CAZWWQ010000011.1:0-10743 GCA_964637685.1 uncultured Bdellovibrionales bacterium
TATATAAAATCAAAAGACCAATTACTAAAAGCAATCCTACAGAAATTAACAAAACCCAATCTAAATTTAATAATTTATTCATTAATATTGTTGAAATTTTTCAAATTTAAAGAATTTTTTTATAAAAATCTGAGAATTAAAAATATTTACTTCTGCTTGAACTTCCATATTATTAACTGAGCCATCAAAATGATGGGGCCAAAAAATTTTAAAATCCCTTTGTTCTCCAGCATTAACAGTATTCATTTGTGTAGAATTAAGTGCCACTACCTTACCATTAACATCTTTTAAAAATACTTCTACTTTAATAACATTAAAATCATATGGACTCTCGTTTTTTAATAATCCATAAACTTCCGCAAAATTAACACTATCCGAAACTTCATTATAACTTTTATTAATGATCTTTATATTAGGACTTTCATAATAATCTTTAAATTTTATCCAATCAGAACTATCAATTCTTAAATCAATAGCAACGGGTTTGCCAGCTGAATTAACATTTTCTACTACAATATATTTTCTTTCGCTAGGCAAAATAAATCCGTTATTTTTTTGTGTGAATATAACTTCACCAGCTGAATTTTTAAATTTAAATGTGTAAGTAAATTTTTGACTTCCGAAAATAACATTCGGATTAATTATCCATGCATAAAAATCATACTTTCCTTCTACGCCAGCAGAAACAGCTCCAACCTTTCCAATAATTAAAGGTTGCGCTTTTACAATATCACATTCTTTAACACAAACACCTCCACAATCTATTCCTTGTTCATTTTGATTTTGTTTTCCGTCAAAACAAGAAGGTTGAGGTCTAAAATATAAATAAAGACTTAAGCTAAATAACAAAAAAAGGGTTGAATAAATAAATATAATTACTACTTTTTTTCTTTTAATATTTTCCATAATTTTTTATTAATTTTTTCCTATTACTAGTTTAACAAGAAACAATCATTTTCACAATAAGTTATTTAACTAACTAAAAAACAAGCTCAGCAGCTTGTTTTTTTAATTTTAGTTCATTGTTCTCGGCACTGACCTACTCTTGCTCAAAAAGAACTACCATCAGCGCGGATAGGCTTAACTTCTTTGTTCGGAATGGAAAAAGGTGTCTCCCTATCGCTAGAAGCACCGAGAACAATAAACTAAAATGTCATTCAAATTCTTTAAATAGCTTTAATAAGCGGTGGAAAAAACACGAAAAAAAACACTACGGTTACCATTATGACAGAAAAAAGAGTAAAGATAAAGCGGAAACTTTCTTTATAATTTTTAACCATATAATTTATATATACTATTTTAGGTATATTAGAAACTACTAACTACTAACCAGTTAACGGATATTCCGCAAATAGAAAAACGAATAAATAGATTTTTAAGAAAATACCTACTCGCATTAATATTTGCAGCTATCCGTAATTGAAAAGAGGTAAAATTTAGTTTATTAGTATCTCTCAGCTGAACCAATCACTTGGCTTACACTTAAGACCTATTAACCTGGTAATCTTCCAGGAAACTATCCTGTCGCCCAAGGGCGACGGGAATTGCCTAATCTTGAGGTGGGCTTCCCGCTTATATGCTTTCAGCGGTTATCACGTCCAAACGTAGCTACCCAGCAATGCTCCTGGCGGAACAACTGGTACACCAGAGGTTTGTTCTTTCCGGTCCTCTCGTACTAGGAAAGACTCCTCTCAAGCAATATACGCCTACAGCAGATAGGAGACCAACCTGTCTCACGACGGTTTGAACCCAGCTCGCGTACCACTTTAATTGGCGAACAGCCAAACCCTTGGGAGCTTCTCCACCCCCAGGATGTGATGAGCCGACATCGAGGTGCCAAACCCCTCCGTCGATGTGAACTCTTGGGAGGGATAAGCCTGTTATCCCCGGGGTAACTTTTATCTGATGATCTTCCACGCTCCTATAAGCTATGGTCGGTTCACTAAATTCTACTTTCGTAACTGATCGACTTATGTGTCTTGCAGTAAAGCTGGCTTATGCTTTTGCACTATCACTTCGATTTCCATCCGAAGCTAGCCAACCTTTGTAAACGCCTCCGTTGCCATTTGGGAGGCGACCGCCCCAGTCAAACTACCCACCAGGCACTGTTCCCGAACCGGTATGAATAACTAAAACTTGTTTCTCATTTGTTGAATTTAATTGAACCGCAAAGACAATTTCACTACTTCTTCTTCTACTTCTACTGGAATATTATTGCTCTTTGCAAGTTCAATTATAAGTATTAGTAACTCATAACGGTCCAGGGTTAGAATTTAAAACTATATAAAGTGGTATTACACTGACGGCTCCAAAGCAACCGAAATTGCTTCTTCAAAACCTCCCACCTATTCTAGGTAATATAACCTCAAATTCAATACCAAGCTGTAGTAAAGCTCCACGGGGTCTTTTCGTCTTGCTGCAGGTCGACGGCATCTTTACCGTCATTGCAATTTCACCGAGCTCTTCGTTAAGACAGTTATCAAGTCGTTACGCCTTTCATGCGGGTCAGAACTTACCTGACAAGGAATTTCGCTACCTTAGGACGATTCATTAATTATGTTATTCCTAGTCTTTACAAACTAGGACTCTATATCGCTATAGAGATCGGACTATATCATCCGCTAAACTTTTCCTTACGAAAAGTACGCGGTTTGGCGTATAGTCTCTGAGGATTCTCTAACTGTGATTTTTTAAAATCACTAAAATTATATTTTCTTTTTCTTCCCTTTCCTTCATTTAACTTTTCTCTAATCATTACAATTTCTTCTAAGCCCTCACTAGTTAAATGTTCTTTTTTAAACACTTTTTCAACAATCTGCCGAAAAATCATAAAATTTTTCTTTTTCTGTTGAGAACGAAGTTTAAATTTTCGAAAAAACGGGATAACTCTTTCTTTTATAGAAACAGGATTTGAACATACAAACATATGCAATCCGTCTTTTCTTTTTTGAATTCTTCCACAACCTAAGTATTTCTTAAATTGTGAAAGGATATAAGATTCTTTTTGAGAAATATTAAATGTCAGAACAACTTGCCATCCCATAGAATGGTCATCTCTTTTTCGGAGAGAAACATTAAAACTTCCTTCTCCATCTGTAAATCCTGCCAAATAGTTTCCCCATTCAAGAGGAATCTCATTCAACCACCTTAAACTTTTCTTCATAATTCTAATACTTTTAGTTAGAGCCTTTCCTGCTGATTGTCCGCTTCACTTGAAGAATTTTTACTGCTTTCTAAAAAATAGAAAACGAGTATCTCAAGATACTTGCGGAGTTTCCAGCATATGGCCAAATTTTACAACTACAATCGTTTATAGTTATCGCCGACGTTCACCGGCGCTTCAGGGATTGGCTTGCACCGCTCCCGTTAACGTTCCGGCACTGGTCAGGCGTCAGCCCCTATACTTCCCCTTACGGGTTTGCAGAGACCTGTGTTTTTGATAAACAGTCGCTTGATATCGTTAGCTGCGGCCTTACATCAGCAAGCTGGTGTAAGGCAGTCCATATTCCTAAGTTACGGACGCTGTTTTGCCGAGTTCCTTAACGAAGGTTCACTCGTTCACCTTGGGCTACTCGCCCTGTCTACCTGTGTTGGTTTTAGTACGGTTCCCATGTTACTAATCTTAGAAGCTTTTCCTGGTACCCTGCTCATCCTCGTTCCCTTCCGCCGAAACGGAAAGTTCCAAAAGTATCTTGGAATATTGTTAAACGGATTTTCCTGTTTAACTTCCTCAATACTCTTACCGAAATCCAATAATCGGCAAGAATTACTAAGATACGTCACTCCATCAAATAACATGAAAGCGCAGGAATATTAACCTGCTGTCCATCGACTACGCTTTTCAGCCTCGCCTTAGGACCGGCTAACCCTGAGATGATTATCATTGCCCAGGAAACCTTAGACTTTCGGTGTTGAAGGTTCTCACTTCAATTGCGGTTACTAATTCCAGCATTCTCACTTCCATAAACTCCACGTTGGCTCACGCCTTACGCTTCAATGCTTATGGAACGCTTCCCTACCCCACGTAAATTTCTTAAAAAATCAGAAAAAATTATCTATTTTATGTATGTTAATTTGTATTCACTAAAAAACACCTTTAAAAATTTCCTCTTCTTTAAGAAACCTACGTAGCCGCATCTTCGGTACTATGTTTGAGCCCCGTTGAATTTTCGGCGCAAGGTCTCTAGACTAGTGAGCTGTTACGCACTCTTTAAAGGATAGCTGCTTCTAAGCTAACCTACTAGATGTCTGAGAGACTTCACTTCCTTTCCCACTTAACATAGATTTAGGGACCTTAGATGGCGGTCTGGGCTTTTTCCCTTTTGAGATCCGAGCTTAGCCCCGGATTTCTGACTGCTTGGATAATTTTGACGGAATTTGGAGTTTGGTTGAGAACCCTACGGTAAACCGCGAATTCTCATTCAGTAGCTCTACCTCCGACAAATAGTTGCCAAACGCTAGCCCTCAAGCTATTTCGGGAAGAACCAGCTATCGCCAAGCTCGATTGGAATTTCTCCTCTATTCACAAGTCATCCCCCAGTATTGCACAGCTGGTGGGTTCGGGCCTCCTTTACCTTTTACAGTAAATTCACCCTGCTCATAAATAGCTCGCCTGGCTTCGGGTCTAGTCCATGCCATTATAATCGCCCTTTCAGGCTCGCTTTCACTATGACTCCACAACAAAAGTTGCTTAGTCAACGACATAAAACTAACTCGCTGGATCGTTCTACAAAAAGCACGCAGTCGCCGTGTATAACACAGAAAATTCAAATTTTTTATATTTAAAAAATATAAAAACTTATTCCAATATTCTGTGTTATATACGGCTTCTACTCTTCGTTAACATATGATTTCAGATACTATTTCATCTCCCTCATCGGGATACTTTTCACCTTTCCCTCACGGTACTTGTTCGCTATCGATCACTAAAAATATTTAGTCTTGGGAGATAGTGCTCCCATCTTCAAACGAGATTTCTCCGGTCCCGCCCTACTTATTCCAGACCTAGTTCCACAAAATTGTTTTCGCCTACAAGACTTTCACTTTCTATAGTTGCTCTTTCCAGAGACATTCGGCTAACAAAATTGCTAAAGACTGGTGACTGTTTCGCTTTCGCTCGCCACTACTTACGAAATCACTGTTGTTTTCTCTTCCTCCAGCTACTAAGATGTTTCAATTCGCTGGGTACGCTTTATTAACCTATATATTCAGTTAATAATAATTCCGTTAAACGGAATTGGGTTTTCCCATTCGGAAATCTCCGGGTCAAAGGTTGCTCAGCACCTATCCGAAGCTTATCGCAGCTAGCTACGTCCTTCATCGCTTTTTAGTGTCAAGGCATCCACCATATGCATTAGTATTACCGCTTTTCAATTTTGTCTTAATATAAAATTAAGACTCTCCAGTAATTATAAAAAAATACTGGATCGGTTAGCAGTTAGTAATCACTAATGTGTTACCAACTGTTTTCTTGCAATTTATTTCATTAAATACGAAAAACCGTATTCAAAAAAATATACCTGTATATATTTATTATTGTATTGCGACAATAATAAAAGACTAATCGCTCCAAACAAATTCTCGCTTCCGCTGAGATGAAATCTGTTTAGGCGATAGACATAAAAATTGTTAAGGTTCGTTAATGCGGAAATTTATTTATACAACTTAAAACAATCTTCTGTTCTATAGAATAATTTCCGTACTATTTTTTTTCTAACTAATAATAATTCAGTGAAAAATTTAACGCTTTATTATAATAGCAAGTTTAAAAATCGTGTCAAGCCTAATAACGTAAACCTATTATTCTTAAATTTTATTTGTAATTGTAATGACTTAGCTTCTATTAAATTTATCCTCATTCTATAAATCCAATTCTAGAATAAAAACTTCTATTTTATTTTTATACTAAATTTAATTCAGCATTCTATGTAAAAATAACAGACTCTTAAAATCCACCTAAAGCAGACATTACAATGACTATAAAACAACTCCTGTCTATTAAGAGTTGTTTTATATTTAATATCATTTTCTAAAATTATTTTTTTTCAGTAATTTCTTCTCGTATTTTTTTTAGAATTAAACTGGCTTCTTCTCGTCCACCCAATCCAAAAGCTAAACCACCAGCAAGAGCTAACATTGCAATAATACCTACGAAAATTGTGCTAATTAATGAGGACGCTATTCCTAATTGAATTAGTGCAGCAAAAAAACCAAAAATTATTATCGCCCATTTAGAAATACTCGCTAAAAGAGTAGCTGAAATTACTCCAGCAGCTCTAGTACTTCCTTTGACAATATCATAAACAAAATTTCCAATCAAAAATACTGATCCTAGAATTACTACCGCTACTACTACGTTAGGAATATAAAGCAAAATGCTATTAATAAAAACGGTTACTGCATCCAATTGTAAAATATCAGCTGCAGCCATTAGAAAAACTAAAATCAAAAACCATTTAATCAAACCACCTAAAAAACCAGCAATAGATAAATGAATATTCCCATTTTGAAAATCTTCACTTAATCCCATCTTTTGAATCGCTCTATCAATTTTTAATTTTTGAATAAATTTTTCTACTAGTTTACCTATAGCTACTGCAATAATCCAACCGGCAAAAAAAACCAAAAGAGCTCCTATTAAAGCAGGTAAGAAATCTAACAAACGCTGACCCAAGCCAGTTAATGACATTGCAATTGCTTCTCCCCATATTTGAAATCCATTCATATATACACCTCCTTTCTTTTTTATTTATTTTTTAATTCGCTTAAATCTAATGCGTTAGCATCTGTCTAAATTCTTTATAAATACCTTCTAAGGCAAGCAAGCTTGGAGTTCCATCAGAAGAAAGCACATCCATCCGTGCTGAAATAAGTTTACTTTTCAAATCTTCTACACTTATTTCCCCTTTTTTTAATTCATTAAAATTGATATACAGATAAGCTACATAATTAATAAATTCCAAGCAATCTAAACAATCTTGATGTTTTTGAGAAAGTTTTTCTTGAGTTTTAACTATTTTTCCGATACTAACATAAGTTTTTTGAAAACTATCGTACAAGTCTTCAAATATTTCCTCATCCACACTACTAGCTTGAGCCAGATGTCTTATTTCTTCTTTTATTAATTCGTTCTTACTTTCTTCTGCATTCCAATCTCTTATCTTCGCTTCCGTAAAAACCTTTTCCAAAGTTTTTACATAATCCAAAAAGGAAAGACATTCTTTTTGATTTTCATACTTTTCTTTTATTTTGACATAAGCTAATTCCAAATTTTCTAATTCTTTATACACTCTTCTATTTTTTTCATAAGCTATTTCAAAACTTTCCTTTTCATTTTCTTTTTTCTTTTCATTCATATTCTTTTTTATTTAATGTTATCACCCGCTGGCAGTGTGCCATTTGGAGCTGAATTTGAATTAATGGATGAGTTAGTATCTGATGGCTGATTAGTTGATGGTGTAGTTGGTGTTGATTGAATAGTTGGAGTAGCAGTAGTTGGAGTAGTTGGAGTAGTTGGAGTAACTACTGATTGTTTAGCTTTATTTCTAACCAAACCCAAACTCTCTGGTGTATTTTTAATACCCTTATCCAAGTTAGAAATCATTTGCCTAATTTTTTTAACCGTATCTTGATTGTTACTCTCTTTTTCTAATAAACTGATAACTTTTTTGTATTGAGTTTTAGCTTCCTCTTTTTGACCGTTTTTTTCATTTAATAAACCTAGATAAAAATGACCGTTTTCATTTTTATCGTTCAGAAAAATTACTTGCTTGTAATATTGCTCAGCCACCTTCATATCATCATCTTTATTTCTTTCTTGATACATTCTTCCTAAGGATAACAAATAATTAGTATTTTTAGGATTTATTTGAACTGCTTTTTGATCATCACTAATAGCTTCGTCTAATTTATTTAACGATTCATTTACTAAAGCTAATTGATAATAACCATTCGCATAATTGCTTTTTTCATCCACTGATTTTTGAAATAAATCTTTGGCTTCCTTTATTATTTGTTCTTTCTTTTTCTTATCCTTTTCTTTTTGAGCTGTAGCTAACTTAATTTGACCTAATTTCAAATAATAAATTGGGTTGTTAGGTTCTAATTTTTGAGCTGATTGGTAATTTTCTTCAGCTAATTTAAGTGAATCAGCAACATAAAGACCAGCGTTTTCATATATTAAAGCTAGAAATTCTACCGATCCTACGCTATTAGGTTCCATATTTTTCGCTTGTTTAGCCATTGCAATAGAATTAGTCAAAAATTGCTTTATTTTATTCACGTCTTGAGTTTTTGGATTTTTAGTTGCTTCTTGATTAGCTAAAGCCATATTGTATTGACTTAACTGAACATAATAATTAGATTCTCGCCGATTAAATTTAATGGCCCGACCCAAATCTTTAATCGCTTCTGTCGGTTTTTGAGCCACCATTTTAGCTGCTCGTCCAGCATGAATATCCGCTGCGTATACTTTTCCTATATAGACAAAAAGAAAAACTACACCGGCACTCACTACCATAAAAATAAAGGCTAAAGCTAAAGCAAATTTAGGCGAAGCTTTTAAAGACAGCTGCAAATAGTTATCTTGTTGCGATTCTAGAAAAACGCTAGCTAAGGATAAGGAACTTACCAATATCGTCATTAATAAAACCGTGCCACTCACTCGTAAGCTAAGTGTCGCTATAATAAGAACAACGGCTGCTGAAAAAATTCCTAAAGAATAAAGTTTATTTTTTTCTTTGCCTTTATAGAGAAAATAAAACTGAGAACCAATATAAGAAAGGACTATCACTACTAATAAAAATGTTCCTACTATTCCTAAAGTAGCTACTGATTCTTCTAAAATACCAGTTCCTTGAAAAAAGCGTAAATTATAAAAAGCATTCAAGTTATAATCTTTCGGCTTAAAAAGAGAAAAATCATAACCGTAAGTGGTAGGACCAGAACCTAGCATAAATTTATGCTTTAGACTTTGCAAGGCGATATTGTTAGACACCCCATAATTTAAACTTACTTCTACTGGTAAAGTTACCTTGCTAAGAGAAACCGCACCGATCATCCTCACAATCATAATTAAAACAAAGATCATCATCGGAAGCCACACCCAGGTAGCCTTAGGACGCACCATTTTAGCTAAGATAAAAACTAAGAAAATAACAATACCTACAAATAATCCGATCCAAGGAATATAATTATAGAGAGCAAGAATTAAAATAAAATCCAACAATAAATTAGCTAATAAAATCGTAGTCAAACTTCCTTTTTTAATTTTACTAAAAGTTTTATCATCCGCTATTTTTAAAAGAACGGTTGTAATAATCAAAATTAAAGCTGAAAAAATAATCCCTAAACTAGTCATAGAACCAGTCAAGCTCAATGGTACACTAAAGCTTTTTGGCAAAAAATTTCCGACGAACATCACCAAAGATGTCCAAACAGCTAAAATGGTACCTGAACTGATAATGGCCGTTAAAATTAATTTTAGACGTTTAGCATTAAAATTGCTCAAAATAAAATAGTAGGTAATGATATAAGCTGTTATCCCCATTAGTCCTCGTGATGGATCACCAAAACCTCCCCAAAAACTATGCCAACGATCAACAGAAAAAATAGTAGCTAAAATAAAAGCTAGCCAAAAACCCAGTAAGGGAAAATCTAGAGGAGTTCTTTTAATTTTCATTTCTCCTATAATAACTCCTTTACTTACCCAAGTAACTAAACCTAGCAAAAGCCAAAAATAAAAATATATCTGTTTTTCAAAAATAATTCCCTGCATAGTTAATCCCGTAAAAAACAACGGCACACCGAAAAATAACATAAAAATAGAAAGACCAATAATTTTATCAGCCATTCTTATTACTAATTTATAGTCTTTAATATTTCTTTCTTCCCTATTCGATTGTGGTGCTGGTGTTTGCCGATGAGCATTCACTAATAAAGAAGTTCTCATTCCACCAAATTTAGGTCTTGATTGATTATCTCTTAAATTAATATTGATTGGTTTTTGATCCATATTTTTTTATTTTAAATAAATAATTTAGTTTACTAATAACATTATAGAAAAAAAACAAAACAAAGGCAAGCTCGTAAATTATCATTCTGAACTTTAAAAACTGTCATCCTAAATCCAAATTTACTACTTTAAACCACCCACCGTTTTAGCGGGTTTTAGGATAACAATGAAGTTTATGTTTGGTTTTATATTTTAATCAAGTATAGCTTATGCTTATATTTTTTACCAAAGCCCGTAAAAATTCTTTTACTTGATCAAATTCAATTTGTTTTTGATGTTTAAATATAATTGGCTCAATCGTTACATCTTCAAAATAGATTAAACTTTTTAAAATCAAGTTTATATCCACATCCTTAAATTTTTTTTCACAGAAAGCGATAATTTTTTTAAAATCATATTCTTGAAAAATATAATACAAATCAATATAATCTTTTTTAGTTGCCCGACTTTAAATTGTCGATAATTTCATACAAGCGATATCTACAACTGAGGCTAAAAACAAATTTTCTTCAGCTTTTTTTTCTTTTAACAAATCATAGTCATAAGAAAAAAAACTCAGCTTTATACTTTCATCAATTAAAACTGTTAGAGTATTTTCTCTTTCTTGGATTTTCAAAATTTTATGTTCTTTCAAATTATTTTTTATGCTAGTAAATAATTCTTTGGTGTTCAGATTCGCTTTTTTAAAAAAATCAAAATCAACACTATCTCTGTGCCCAATTTGCAAAGCT